>JAFAHP010000065.1 GCA_019237175.1 Alphaproteobacteria bacterium | reverse complement strand
CGACGACCTAACGCGCGCACCTCCGCATCCGGCGCCATTGCCTTGATTATCGCCTGCAGGCTTGCGCGCTTTTCGTGGATCGAAGCGATCACCGGTCCGATCGGCACGCCGACATCAACCAGGACTGCCTCCGATAGTTGCAGGCTTGCCTCGATCGTCTCGGGCACCGCATCGGAAGCACCAATACGATAGAGATGCGCCGCATGGTCCGCATCGCGGGCGCGCGCGATAATCAATAGGTCATCGCGTTCGGCTCGCGCCGCGATCACGAGCTCGTCGGTCGCGGCGTGGTCGTCCAGTGTGACCACAAGGGCGCGCGCGGTGCTCAAATGCAGCCGCCGCAGCAACTCGATTTGCTTCATGTCGCCGAAATACACCGGCGCGCCGCTCGCCCGCTGGTGTACGACGCGGTCGGGGTCGCGGTCGATCGCGACGTACGCCACCTTGTGCGCCTGCAGCATCGCGCCGACCGTCTGCCCGACTCGTCCGAACCCGGCGATGATCACCCGCGGCAATGCGTCGGAAACCTCAGGCACCAGGATGGATGGGTCCAGCGGTGTCTTGGCAGGGCGACTGCGCACGAAATGGTCGCCGAGCTTCGATAGGAGCGGTACGGACGCCATCGTCAGGGCGGTAACAAACAGCGCCGCGCCGGCAGTGTCTGGCCTCAATAGACGTTCGTCGAGCGCCACCGCCAAGATGACAAACGCAAATTCGCCCGCGGGTCCAAGCAGCAGGCCGATATGCAGACCATTCGCCCAGCTCAAGCCAAAGGTCCGGGTCAGCGGGGCGATGACCAGCAACTTCAGCAATACCATGCCAACGGCGGCGCCCAAGACGAGCAGCGGGTGGGCGCCGACGGTCCGGATGTCCAAGCTCATGCCGACGGAGATCAGAAACACGCCGACGGCCAAGCCTTTGAACGGCTCAATGGTGACCTCGACTTGGCGGCGGTATTCGGTGCCGGCCAGCAGAAGCCCGCTGATCAGCGCGCCGAGCGCCATGGAGAGACCGGCTGTGGCGGTGGCGAGCCCGGTAGCGATCACGACCAGCAGGCATGCCGCCACGAACAGTTCAGCGCTGTGGGTCCGCGCGACGCTGCGGAACAGCGGCCGCAACCCGAGCCGGCCGAGGGCCACGATCGCGGCCACCGCAAAGAGTGCCTGGGTGATTGCGAGGCCAAGGCCGGCCGCACTGGCGGTATGCTTGGTCGGGCCGAGGGCACCAAGAACGAACAGCACCGGCACCACCGCGAGATCCTGGAAGAGCAAGATAGCAAAACTGGTGCGGCCGGTAACCGAGGTGAGCCGCTTCTCCTCGGACAGCACTTGCAACACCACTGCGGTCGAAGACATCGCCAGGGCCAGACCAATGACCACGGCACTAATTCGACTATGCCCGAGCAGAATGGCGGCGCCAGCCAGTACTGCGGTGCTTAGCATGATTTGCAGAAAGCCAAGCCCGAACACCAGCCGACGCATGACCTTGAGGCGTTCGAACGACAGTTCGAGGCCGATCATGAACAGCAGCAGCACGACGCCTAGTTGGGCGATCGGCGCGATCGAACTCGGCGCGCTAATGGTGATCGCGGACAGCCAAGGCAGATACCGGACGAGTGAGGCAAGGCCGAATGGCCCGACAACGATGCCGACGAGGATGAAACCGAGCGCCGAGCTGACGTGCAGGCGGTGGAACAGCGGGATAACGATGCCGGCGGCGCCGAGGACGATCAGGGCTTCTTTGTAAAGGGAGGTATCGAGCGGAGCGCCTTCCATTTGGAGAGTTTAACCGAGCGCGGCGCGAACGGCTCCTTTCTAAGGGCTGTCGTTTCCAATGGGTGGATCATCGAGCGCCCGCGTGACCGCGATCTTCGACGAGCCCGCAATGACGACGACAAGTCGGACAAGCTTGACTGCTGGAATGAGACCAACGAATGGGCCGCGCGGCAGGTACCGTTAAACCCCGCTGCCTATCGTAGAACGCCAAGCTCGCCGAACCCAATTGCAGACCGCCGTTCGTCATACGCCATCGACATCTCGCAACTAAGCAGCTCGATCGGTGCCGCTTTGAAGCCAACGTGCTCCCGGAATTGTCGCGCACCCGATCTGCAGCCGAGCTTCGAGCGTCTCAGACAGCGCACGAGTTTTTTTCCTGGCACCGCCCCCGATTTGCCCAAGGCCGGTAATCGGCCAAGATCGGCTTCCCTGCGGATTGTGGTGCCAAGAGGCACTCTTGATCCAGATCAAGGGCGCGCTGCGGATGACTGATTGAATGTCTCATGCCGCTGCAACGTGCGGAGAGGAGGTCGCGAGATGGACGCGGTTGTGCACGACAGGCCGGATTACGTCGCGCGTGCCCGCGCGCTCGGGCCGTTTCTCGCCGAGGCGGCTGATCAGATCGAACACAACCGCGAGTTGCCGTCATCGATCGTGGCGGCGCTGATCGACAATGGGCTGTT
>JAFAHP010000032.1 GCA_019237175.1 Alphaproteobacteria bacterium | reverse complement strand
GGGAGGGGGACACGCTTGTGCTGCGCCAGCTCAATCCGCCGGAGATTTTGCGAATTCCACGCTCGGAAGTTGAAGAATGCCACCTTGTCGTGGGCACGGATCAGGAACGCTAGAGGGTCACATCATAATGCCATGCCAGTATGGTCTCACTGAACTGACGCGGTCGCTCCGCAACGTCGGTCGTGCCGTGCTCCTCGGCGCTCGCGGTGACCGAGGAGCTCTTCCGGCACCTCCGTTACTCGGCGGCACGGCGTTCGGCGTCGGTTTCCCTGTCATGCGGCATTGGATGGAGTAACAGGCCGAGCGGGCTCGCCGTCACGCGAACCATTTCCCCTTCGCGGATATCGCCCGCGAGAATCTTCTCCGCCAGGGGGTTTTGCAGCTCGCGCTGGATCACCCGCTTCAAGGGCCGGGCGCCGTAGACCGGGTCATAACCAGTATCGGCCAGCCACTTCTTGCCGTCGGGCTCAATCTCCAGCGTGATCTTTCGCTCATCCAAGAGCGTCTGCAGTTGCCGCAGCTGAATATCGACGATGCCGACCATGTCGTTGCGCGAAAGCCGTCGGAACAGCAGGATCTCGTCGAGCCGGTTGATGAACTCCGGCCGGAACGCGGCGCGTACCGCCTCCATGACTCGGGCGCGCGCGGTGTCGACTGTATGCCCTTCGGGTAGGCTTGCGAGATACTCGCTACCGAGGTTCGAGGTCAACACAATCAGTGTGTTGCGGAAGTCGACTGTGCGCCCCTGTCCGTCGGTCAGACGCCCATCGTCAAGAACCTGCAGCAGCACGTTGAAAATATCCGGGTGCGCCTTCTCGACCTCGTCGAACAGAATCACCTGATAGGGTCGCCGGCGCACCGCCTCGGTCAGGTTGCCGCCCTCTTCATAACCGACGTAGCCGGGGGGCGCGCCAATCAGTCGCGCAACCGAGTGCTTCTCCATGTATTCCGACATGTCGATGCGCACCATCGCCCGCTCGTCGTCGAACAGAAACTCGGCCAGCGCCTTGGTCAATTCGGTCTTGCCGACACCGGTCGGACCCAGGAACAGGAAGGAGGCGATCGGCCGGTTGGGGTCCTGCAGCCCGGCGCGCGCTCGGCGCACCGCCTGCGATACCGCTGCGATGGCTTCGTCCTGGCCGACGACGCGGGCCTTTAGGGCGTCCTCCATATGCAAGAGCTTGCCACGCTCGCCCTCGAGCATCTTCTCGACCGGCACCCCAGTCCAGCGCGAGACGACCGCGGCAATCTGCTCGGCGGTGACGGCTTCCTCCCCCAGCAAATTCCCTCCCTCCTTGGCTTCCGCCGCGGCGAGACGTTTCTCGAGCTCGGGAATGATGCCGTAGGCGAGCTCGCCGGCCCGCGTATATTCGCCGCGGCGCTGCGCTTGTTCCAATTCGATGCGCGCCTGGTCGAGTTGCTCCTTCAATTTCTGGGCAGTGGCGAGCTTGTCCTTTTCGGCCTTCCATCGCGCGGTCAATTCGGCCGAGCGTTGCTCGAGTTCGCTCAGCTCGTGCTCAAGCCGTTGCAGGCGCTCGCGCGACGCGGGGTCAGCCTCCTTCTTTAGCGCCTCGCGCTCGATTTTCAGCTGCACGATGCGCCGGTCGAGCTCGTCGAGCTCCTCTGGCTTCGAGTCGATCGTCATACGCAGCCGCGCCGCCGCCTCGTCCATCAGATCGATCGCCTTGTCGGGCAGAAAGCGGTCGGTGATATAGCGATTGGCCAAGCTCGCAGCGGCAACGATCGCACTGTCGGTGATCCGCACGCCGTGGTGCAGCTCGTATTTCTCCTTGATACCGCGCAAGATCGAGATCGTGTCCTCGACCGACGGCTCGCCGACATAAATCGGCTGAAAGCGGCGTTCGAGCGCGGCGTCCTTCTCGATGTTCTTGCGGTATTCGTCGAGTGTTGTCGCCCCAACGCAGTGCAGCTCGCCCCGCGCCAGGGCCGGCTTCAGCATGTTGGACGCGTCCATCGCGCCCTCGGCCTTGCCGGCGCCGACAAGCGTATGCAACTCATCGATGAACAGGATGATGCCGTCGGCACCCGAGGTAATCTCCTGCAGCACCGCCTTCAGCCGCTCCTCGAACTCGCCGCGGTATTTCGAGCCGGCAAGCATCGCGCCGAGGTCGAGGGCCAGGAGCTTTTTGTTCTTGAGGCTCTCCGGTACGTCGCCATTGACGATGCGCTGTGCCAGCCCTTCGACGATGGCCGTCTTGCCGACACCGGGCTCGCCGATCAGCACCGGATTGTTCTTCGTGCGGCGCGAGAGCACCTGGATCGTGCGGCGGATCTCCTCATCGCGGCCGATGACCGGGTCGAGCTTGCCCTCGCGTGCCGCTTCGGTCAGGTCGCGCGTGTATTTCTTCAGCGCGTCATAGCCTTCCTCGGCCGACGGGCTGTCGGCCTTGCGGCCCTTGCGCACGTCTTCGATCGCGCGGTTGAGGCTCTGCGCATCGACCCGTGCGGCGGCGAGCGCCTTTGCCGCCCCGGTTCCGGCCGCCGACGCCAGCGCCAGCAGCAACCGCTCGACGGTGACGTAATTGTCGCCGGCGCGCTGCGCCAATTGCTCAGCCTGCTCGAAAATTCGCGCCAATTCCGGCGACATATAGACTTGGCCGGCGCCCGAGCCTTCGACGCGCGGCAGCCGGTCGAGCTCGGCGTCAACAGATTGCAATGCCGCTTTAGGATCTCCGCCGGCGGCGCCAATAAGGTTGGCGCATAGTCCCTCATCGTCCTCCAGCAGCACCTTTAACAGGTGCTCGGGCATCAGCCGCTGGTGGCCGCGCCGCAGCGCAAGACCTTGCGCCGATTGCAGAAAGCCCTTGGCGCGATCGGTGTATTTTTCGAATTCCATGACCCGCTCCAATGAGCCGCCCGCGGCGTCCCTGACGGCAACGGCCGCGATCTCTCTCGCGCCTATATCGGGGTTAGGAGTGGGTTAAGCAACCCCACCTATTGGTGCGGCCAATCGCTTTTTATTTCTGTGCGCACGACCCTTGGACATTTGTCGATTAAAAGCCAGAGGGCTGGTCTTCACCCGAGATGACCGGCAAAGACGCTTGCAGTGTTTCGTCCTCGCTTCCGATGCGGCTCGATTCGGGGTCGTTCATTTCAACGTCAGCGGGTGTCATAGGCCGCGGGGCACCATGCTGATTGGCGTCTCCGTTAGAGTTCATGAGGCGAAAGTAGTGCTCGGCGTGCTGATATAAGTTCTCGGCCGTGATCCGATCTCCGCTCGCCGCCGCCTCGCGTGCCAAAGCCACATATCGTTCGAAAACCTGATAGGCGTTGCCGCGAATTTTGACGTTTGGACCGTTACTGTCAAATGTCTGGATGCGATGAGGCATCCGCGGTCGATTGTGGTGGGGACTATTTCCGTTATTACGACCGCGCGATCGCTTGTTTGGTCCTGGTCTCATGACGCCTATCTAATCATGGTGGATACTGTTGGTTACTAACCGGATCGTAGGATTTGTTGTCCGCTCTTCAACGATCCGCACTCAAGGCGTATTTGGCGCATATAAGTTCCCCGCCCGCGCCGCCTCGAACCTCTCCGATCCACCCTAGACGTGCCGGGGACACATTCCAAGGTTTTTTTGACCCAGGATCACCCGATCCGCGCTCGCCCGCGCGACGACACATCGCTCAATTCCCGCGAGATCGCGCTGGATGGCCGCAAGACTCAACCCCTGATCTCTCAGGATCGCCTCTACGCTCAAAGCTTGGCCTATGCCGATTTCCCCCGCAAACAGGGCGAACGGCGCCAGCAGCGCATGCAGTTGTGAGGCAATCTTGCGATAGGCCGCAAGACCGTCCTCTCCACCCTCGAGCGCCCGCTGTGGATCATACTCTCTGACTTCGCGCGGCAGCTCGGGAAGCGCCGATGTTGGGATGTATGGAGGGTTGGCTACAACAACATCGAACGGTTGGCCGATTGCTGTACCCCAGTCGCCGACAAAAAAACTGGCACGCCCAGCAAGCCCAAGTGCCTGCGCGTTTTGCCGTGCCGTGGCGACGGCCCCTTCGTGGACGTCGACGCCAATGCCGAAAGCAGCCGGCAACTCGGTCAACAGCGCCAGTAACAGGCAACCCGTGCCGGTTCCGAGATCCAGGACTCTTATCCCAGCAGCACGATCGCTGACGCGCGCAAGCACTCCCTCGATGAGGGTTTCGCTCTCAGGTCGCGGGTCGAGCGTCTCCGGCGACAGCGCAAAATCGAGACCCCAGAACTCACGTCGCCCGATCGCCCGGCTGAGCGGCTCGCCCTGAGCCACGCGTCTAACCAGGCGGCGGACGCGGGCCGCCTCGGCGGACCCGATCGCCTGCTTGGAATGCGTCAGCAACTCGGCCGGCGACAGATCGAGAGAGGAGGCGACGAGCCGACGCGCGAGGCGGCGCGGTTCCACGCGGCCGGCCCCTGCCAGGACTGCAGCAGTCGCCGCGACGATCGCTTCGAGGGTCTCGGTCACGCCCGGTGTTGACCATTGACCGCAGCCAGTCGCGCCGCCCGATCCTCGGCGAGGAGCGCATCGATGATTTCGTCGAGCGCCTCGCCGCTCAAGACCTTGTCGATCTTGTACAGCGTTAGGTTGATACGATGATCGGTCACTCGGCCCTGCGGGAAATTGTAGGTACGGATGCGCTCGGAGCGGTCGCCAGTGCCGACCTGACTTTTGCGGTCGGCGGCGCGGGCAATATCGCGCGCCTGTCGCTCCATTTCGTAAAGCCGGGCGCGCAGCACCTTCATCGCCCGCGCCTTGTTTTTGTGTTGTGATTTCTCGTCCTGCTGAATGACGACAAGTCCGGTCGGCAGATGGGTGATCCGTACCGCGCTATCGGTCGTGTTCACCGATTGGCCGCCCGGTCCGCTGGCGCGGAAGACGTCGATGCGGAGTTCTTTGTCGTCGATTTTGACATCGACGTCCTCGGCTTCCGGGAGCACGGCGACTGTTGCCGCTGAAGTGTGAATACGGCCCCCCGCCTCGGTCTCTGGAACGCGCTGCACTCGGTGGACACCCGATTCGAATTTCAGCCGCGCGAAGACATCGCGCCCGGCGATCGCGGCGCTCGCTTCTTTGAAACCGCCGAGACCAGTCTCCGACAAGTCGAGGATTTCGAACCGCCAGCCATGCAGCGCCGCATATCGCTGGTACGTCCGAAACAGCTCGGCGGCGAACAGCGCCGCTTCCTCGCCGCCGATACCGGCCCGAACCTCTAGGATCGCGTTACGCTCGTCATCGACATCCTTCGGCAACAGACACAGCTTGACCTTGCTTTCGAGGTCCGCGATTCGCTCCCGCAGCGCACGCAACTCCTCTTCAGCCAAGGCCTTCAACTCGGCGTCTTCAGATGAGAGGACGATCTCGGCGAGCGAGGCAAATTCCTGCCGCGCCCGGTTGAGCGCATCCACCTCTTCGACGATCGGGTTGAGTTCGCTGTATTCCTTTGACAATTTGGCGAATTCAGGTCCGCCGAGCCCGCTGCCGCTTAGCGCGTCACGCAGTTCGGCGTGACGCAGCAGCAATTGCTGCAGCCGAGCTTCGAGAGCCAGTTCCAACTTCTCGCCTCAAAATTCTATCCGTGTGCCGGCGAGTGCCTTTAGCCGGGTGGGCAACTCGGTCAGTAACACTTCGCTCTGCTGCCCGTTTCCGAGGTCCCGCAGCGTTGCGGCCCCGTGTGCCAACTCGTCATCACCCAATAAAATCGCGGCGAACGCACCAATCCGATTTGCCCTCCGGAGGCGCCGTGTCAGATTGCCCGAGTAGGCCAAATCCACGGCCAACCCCGCATCCCGCAGACGCTCGGCCAACACCAGCGCGCGCCCCTCGGCGGTGGCCCCGATCGGCACAACGGCGACCGGCGGCTGTGGAGAATCTGGTTCGCTAATCAGCATGGCGAGCCGCTCGACGCCGGCCGCCCATCCGACCCCCGGCATTGCTGGGCCGCCCATCGTCTCGACGAGCCCGTCATAGCGTCCACCAGCCAGAATAGTCCCCTGCGCGCCGAGATCCGTGGTAACGAACTCGAACACTGTGTGCGTATAGTAATCGAGGCCGCGCACGAGGCGTGGATTCAGGCGATATTCGATGCCTAGGCGATCGAGCCCATCGCGCACCTGGGCAAAGAAGAGATGCGAGTCCTTATTCAAGTAATCCGAAAACTCCGGCGCGCCTCTGACGATGCGCTGGTCTCCTGGATCCTTCGAATCGAGGATGCGTAAGGGATTAGCCCCAAGCCGGCGGCGGCTGTCTTCCGAGAGTTCGGATGCGCGCGAGGAGAAATAGCCGACGAGCGCATCGCGATAGGCGGCGCGGCTTTGGGGATCGCCTAACGTATTTAGCTCAAGCGCCACCTTTGGCACGCCGCCGCGTATGCACGGATCAGCGGGATTACCGAGAGCATCCAGTTCCCGCATCACACGCTTGCCGATCCCAAGTTCGTTAAGTATCCGCAGGCCGAGCGTGATTACTTCGATGTCTGCCTGTGGCTGGGCCACCCCGATAAGTTCGACGCCGATCTGATGAAATTGACGAAACCGTCCCTTTTGCGGCCGTTCGTATCGAAACATCGGCCCTTGGTAAAAGAATTTGAGGGGCACGCTCTGTACCAGCGCATTAGAGAGGACAGCGCGCACCACCCCCGCGGTGTTTTCCGGGCGCAATGTAATTTCTTCACCGCCCCGGTCGGTAAAGGTGTACATCTCCTTGGCGACAATATCGGTCGTTTCACCGATTGGACGGGTAAAAACCTCGGTGAACTCGAAGATCGGCGTCGCGATCTCGGCAAAGCCATAGCGTTCCGCCAGTTCCCGCGCCGTCTCTGCGACGCGGCGATGGCGCCGCGCCGCTTCGGGTAAAAGATCCTGGGTGCCGCGCACCGGCTGCAGAGACTGCATGCGATTCTCCGACCGCCCCGCGATGATGGGCAGTGCCGCCTGAAACATAGGTTGCGGACTCCGGTCTGTCGACGTGCGAACCCGCCGACCGGCAGCGACAGCTTTGGGGAGCCAGGTTCCTAACGGACGCCCCGGCCCCGGCGCGCTGCCGGATCCTTACTTCGGGGCCTCCAAAGCCGGTTCCGCCTGGCGCTGGGTCTCGATTTCGGCGGCTTTTTTCTCGACTAGCTCGACGAGATGATCAACGATGTCTGCGTCCTTGAGACGGTGGTTGGTCAGACCGCCGATATACACCTGATGGGTGCCGTTGCCGCCACCGGTAAACCCGATATCGGTTTCGCGCGCTTCTCCCGGACCGTTCACGACGCAGCCGATGACCGAGACGGTCAGCGGGGTGGTGATGTGAGCGAGCCGCTCCTCGAGCCGCTCGACTGTCTTGATGACCTGGAACTGCTGACGTGCGCAAGACGGGCAAGAGATCACGGTGACGCCGCGCCGCCGCAAGTTCAGCGCTTTCAGGATGTCGAAACCGACCTTCACCTCCTCGACGGGGTCGGCGGACAACGACACCCGGATCGTATCGCCGATCCCCGACCACAATAGCATGCCGAGTCCGATCGACGACCTGACGGCGCCGCTGCGCAGCCCGCCCGCTTCGGTAATCCCGAGGTGGAGCGGGTAATCGCAGGCTTCCGCGAGCTGTTGGTAAGCGGCCACCGCAAGAAACACATCGGACGCCTTGCAGGAAATTTTGAATTCGAAGAAATCGTTGTCTTCGAGGATCTTGGCATGGTTGAGCGCGCTTTCGACCATGGCCTCGGGACAGGGCTCACCATAGCGCTCAAGCAGGTCACGTTCGAGCGAGCCGGCGTTGACACCGATCCGTATCGAGCAGCCGTGGTCCTTGGCCGCCTTGATGACTTCGCGCACGCGAGCCGAAGACCCGATGTTGCCCGGATTGATGCGCAAGCAGGCAGCGCCGCTCTCGGCGGCCTCGATCGCGCGTTTGTAATGAAAATGGATGTCGGCGACGATCGGCACCGTTGAGTGGCGTACGATCTCCTTGAGCGCCAGGGCCGATTCCTGATCCGGGCAGGACACCCTTACGATATCGGCGCCCGTCTGTTCGAGCGCCTGAACCTGAGCGATCGTCGCTTTGACGTCGCTCGTAACCGTGTTGGTCATCGACTGTACGGTGATTGGGGCGTCGCCGCCGACCGGCACCTTGCCGACATATATCTTGCGGCACGGGCGACGATGAATGTCGCGATACGGCCTGACGCTCATTCCCGACCTCGTTTGGGTGGTTCCTCCGGGTGATATAGAGTGTCTGTCCGGCGCACAAAAGGCGCGACCAAAAATGCTGTCGCTAATAGTGATCCGCGCCCTGCCCCATCAGCGATTGAGGATCAAGTGAAACATTTCGCACCGCACCCATCGGGCCGAGTGACGAAGTTGGCTTGCCATCAACAATTACATCAAGACCGCCCGCGTTGCCGACTCGCAATGTCAAGCCCGTACGATATGGAACCCGATAGACGTCCCCGGGGTTGAGGACACCGGTGAACACGACTGCACGGTCCGCGGCGCGGATCTGGATCCAACTTTTGGCGTTCGCTCGCACCGTGACGCGCGATGGATAGTCTTCCGCACCGATGCCACTGAGCGCGAGCGGCGCAGCCCGCGCCGTCGCCGGGTTTGGCGCGTTATGGCCCGATTCGTCGGAAGATTCCCCGCCTGTCACCGATCTCGCCTCCCGGGAAGGCGGCAAGATAGCAGCATTCGGCACGCTCGATTTTGTTGTTGGCACCGCGGAATCGGGCGCCGAGGAAGGTGGCGCGGCAGCCATAGCCGCAACTGTCGGAGGAGTCGCCGTCGGGGCCGGGGCCGGTGTTAGCGGCGACGCGCCAACATGGGGCGGAGAGCCCGCGTCGTTGGTTACCGGTCCAAAGCGAGAGAGATCCCACCCGACGGTGCTATCGGATGCACCAGTATGAATAGCGACCACCGAACCCGAGCCTGGCTGACCTCGAGAGGCTTCGGAACCCAGCGTATGCGCGCGCCGCTCCGCGAATGAGGGATCAGCGGCCACCGATGTCGTCCGTTTGGTTTTGTCGTCAGCCTCGGGTTTTGCCGGGAGCAATTCCTTCGGGACGGCGGCGACCCGATCGGCCCCGATGCGTTCGCTTTCTGCCAAATAATACCATGCACCGTAGCTGCAAGCTGCGAGTAGGATAGCCATCGTTAGCGTCCATCCCGCCGGAACTCCCCGCTCGCCGAGAGGCATCGGGAAAGTGAGGTCTGGCTTTACGTTGAACGCGGCGGCCTCCAGCTTGAGGCGCCGCAAGATTTCCCTACTGTCTAGCCCAAGATACTCACTATATGAACGAACGAAACCGAGCGCATAAGTCGCCCCGGGCAGTTGGTCGGGGCACCCCTCTTCAATGGCGGCAAGATAGGTCGGTTTTATTTTAAGCGCCGCTGCGGCCATAGTCAGATCAATGTCTAATGTAAGGCGTTGCCGCCGCAACATTTCACCGACCGATTGAGCTTCGGGTGAGGGCGGACCCTGCGCCTGGGGCTCATTGTCCGCGAAAGGAGATTTGATCCGCTGGAACAACGCCATTTTAGAAGCCCGCTCTGCTACCCGAACTTAAACCATTAATCTCTTCCATCCAATGACCGCGAGATCATAATCATTGGAACCTCGTATCATCCTCGGGTGTTGCACCCAACCGGTCCGCGATGCCGCTTGAGCTGAGTCGACCGATTGAACCGCACTCCCGGCCGATGCGCGCATTCGCACCAGGATATAGGATAACGGGCTGTGCGGATCACAAACCGTCCATATCGGAGCATGACCATTCTTTCCAGACATGGAGAACCGCTCGCTGTAGACCCGATTGTTCATCAGAGCCAGGCTCGCTTTTGATTTTTGGTCATTTTCTTCAGAAATGCCAGCGTGTTGACGTTGCCGCCCGAGAGCTATTACCAGCGGCGAGCGGGGCACTCGGAGGCGCAGCGTAACCGCATTTGCCGAGATGCGATGCGCCGGTTGCGCGAGCGTTTTTAGTCTAGGGCGTGTCGTCAATGGAGCCAAATGATAGCGGCGGCGAGGTGGATGGCGGCCAGGAAATTTCTGGCGGTTTATCGTAGCGCGTGGCGATGGCGCGGAAGTTTGAGCTTGCAGAAGAAATTCTCGATCAGGTGGCGCGCTTCATAGAGTTCCGGATCGAAGTCGGGCGCCGTCCAGCGGTGGTCTCTGGGCGGGATGACGGCCGATTTCCCGGCCGCAGCCAGGGTCGGCGGACGCGCTGATCGGCATCGAAGGCCTTATCCGCGATCAGCCGATCGGCCGTCCGCGGCAGCAGAGCATCGGCACCAACCAGATCGTGCGTCTGTCCCGGCGTCAGTACAAAACAAAGGCTAACGGATTACCGAGGGCGTCGACCAAGGCGTGGATTTTTGTGCTCAGCCCGCCCGGCTGTGGCCGACGGCTTGAGCGTCATCTTTTTGGGGGCACCGGCGCTGTGCTGTTGGGCGCGAACAATGGTGCTATCGATCGCTGTCGGCGTCGTCCGCCAGCTACTCAAAGATTTGTTGCCATACGCCGCTCTTGGCCCAGGACTGAACCGCCGATGGGTATTCTTAAAATCGCCGAAACGTTCCGGCAGATCGCGCTAAGGGATACGGGCACGGCAGCGGTAGAGCACCGCTTTGAGGAATCGAAGATTGTCGTGGGCGCTCACGCCGACATGGCCAATCCGTCCCGGCAGCAAGTCCCTTGATCCGCTCCCACTGGTCGTTGCGCAATCCATATCGGGTCATGCGTTAGCCTTCTTCTGGGCCACTCTGCTTGATTTCAATAAACTATTGCCGATATAGGCAAATTTTTACTACATGTCCTCAATATCAGGTCTCGCATTGTGTGTAGAGTTACAGTAATTGACGACACGCCCTAGTCGTCATCCCGAGTCCCGTTTGCGCGATATTACGTAGGACTCGTCCCAGAACCATAACCCGCCGTACTTCCGAAGCACCTCTTTGGTGGCGTCGAGATAGGCGCCACTGCTGATCGCTCCCGACAGCCGCTCATCCTCGATCTGCGCGACATAGACCGCAGCGTTCCACGCGGCGAACAACGTCGAGGTGCCGATTGTCTCGCTAATCTCGGTCGGCAGGGTATGCATGTCGTAGCGGAATACCGAGCGAGCGTCGGCATAAGCGCCAAAATTAAAGGCGCGTGCAAAATTGCCGAGTTCGGTTTTCGCTGCCCGTAGCAAGGCGTGACGGTCGGTTGTGAATGGGTTCTCGCCAGGCCAGATCAACCGGATGATCTCAAGCCCCGGGTCATGTCCATACGAGTGAATAGCGATCAACCTACCGCCGGGAGCGAGGCTGCGAGCGAGCGGGGCGATGATTCTCCGGGTCTTGAATTCGAGTGGCGCGCGGGCGCGATAAGGCTGCGAAGCAATAACTAGATCGTAATCGGCATGGGTCGAGCCGCGGCGTGGCCGCACCTGGTCGAGGAGAAATTTATGATCCTCGCGATAGATCACTAGAACGACCGGCTTTTCGTATACCGGGTTCCCGGATCTCGCGCTGACCCGCGCTTGCCAGTTTTTTCCGAGGAACTCCTGCAGATCTCCGATTTGCTCTTCGAAGTCATGCGCAGTATTGCCAGCTAGCGAAAGGTCGTGCCAGACGAGGCTCGTGGCAGCGGTGACCGAATGCGGCGTCAGCCAAGGCGCCTCGGCGTAATACATGTTAGTCATTACCAGGACCGTCGCCGGATGCTCGAACAGACGATCGGGCATCTTTTCGAGAGTCAGGCGGACGTCTTCAAGGCTGATCTCCTTGGCGACAATGTAGAAGGGCATCGTCGGAAAGCGGTGGTGCATTGCACGCATCGTACGCGTCAACACCGTACCGTCGCCGGTGCCCGCATCGAACAAGCGCAACGCCGGTGGGCGTGGATGGATGTTGCCCAATTCCATGCTCACTCTTTGGGCAACTGCCCATTTCTCCCCGCAGGTCGTGACAAATAGTAAGTATTTTTGGCGGTTGTCGTAAAAGCGAAAATTGCGCGCAGCCCTCTCTGCTACAGGAGGGGCGACGACGGGAGATGCGACTGGCAGGTTGGTTCCCTCGGATTGCGGCTTGGCGGCGATGAACGCGTGTACACGATCGGCGGTCTCGGTTGTCACCCTGCCGCCAAGGCGGAGACGGCTAACAAGCTTGCCGTCGTTAACGGCGCGGCGGCCGAAGGTCGATTCGGCCATTCCGGCTTGGCGACAGAATTCCGCAATGTCGCGTAACAGCGCCTCGCTCATCGCGCAATCCCGCAAACTCCCGCACTACGAGTAAGACCCGCGCCAGACGCTCAGTCAACCACAATCGTGCCCAAAACCCAAAGTGGGAAGAACTCGTGGGCAATAACCTTGACCGCAAATTTTGTGGGTGAGTGACCCCATTGCCGTTGATACTCTCAGCAACCCGGCGTCTCAGGCGAGCGGCGCGGCCGCTTCAGCGCCGGACCGGGGAGGGAACTATGAGAAGCAGCAGCGATCACATCCTGACAAGCCACGCCGGCAGCCTGCCGCGGCCGGATGCGCTGATCGAGGCTTGGGTGGCGAACGACGAGAGCGCGCTCCAAAATCAGCTAGGTGACGCCGTTGTCGATGTTGTGCGGCACCAAAGGGAAATCGGCATCGACATTCCGGGCGACGGCGAGTTCGGCAAGCCGATGGGCCAACGCGTCAATTACGGGTCGTGGTGGCGCTACTCGTGGCAGCGGCTTGCTGGCATCGAGCCAGGCGGACAGACGCTTTATGAAATGGAAGCGCGGCGCTCGCGCCCGGGCGGGATCGTTCTGACGAGCTTCGGGGACAGACGCGACCGCGCGCTGTTCGCGGCGGCGTATAATGACCCCGAATCCGGTATCACCACCGGGCCGCGCCCGTCGAGCCCGGTGTGCACCGGTCCGCTTCGCTATAGCGGGCAGGAGATGATCAGAGCCGATATCGCCCGTTTCAAAACCGCACTCGCCGCGGCCGGGATCGAGGAAGGCTTCATGACCGCGGTGGCACCCGCCAGCTGCGCGCGCATCGCCAACAAACACTACAAGAGTGACGAGGAGTTTCTCTACGCTTGCGCCGACGCGATGAGCGAGGAATACAAGGCCATCGTCGATGCCGGCATCTTCCTGCAGCTGGACGATCCATGCCTTGCCGAAGGGTGGGATCAGGTCAATCCGGAGCCCTCGATCTCGGACTATCAGAAGCTTGCCGCGACCTGGATCGATGCGCTGAACCACGCGATCCGGGGGCTGTCGAAGAACCGCATCCGGCTGCACCTGTGCTGGGGCAGTTGGCACGGCCCGCATGTGACCGACATCCCGATCCGCGACATCATCGAGATCGTACTGAAGGCTGAGGTCGGCGCCGTCTCGTTTGAGGCGGGCAATGTCCGCCACGAGCACGAATGGAAGGTGTGGCAGGAGGTCAAGCTGCCCGACGACAAACTGATGCTCCCAGGTGTGGTCAGCCATGCGACGAATGTTGTCGAGCACCCCGAATTGGTCGCTGACCGCATCCTGCGCTTTGCCGAACTGGTCGGGCGGGAACGGGTCATCGCGTCGACCGATTGCGGCCTCGGCGGCCGCGTCCACCCCGACATCGCCTGGGCCAAGCTCGAAACACTGGCGCAGGGTGCCGCGCTGGCCAGCAAACAGCTATGGCGCTGACCGATGACTGGCGAATTGCTGCTGGTGGGAAGCGTCCCACTTGATACCGTCGAGGAAGTGTTCCGCACATTCGGCGCACCGCTTGGGCCCCATCTCGCCTACATGCCCGACGGCGAAGTCGGCGACCGGCGGTACTGGATCGACCGAATCGCCCTTCTTGTCCTCAACGGACACTCGGAAATCGAGACCTTGCGGCGGCCCGCGCCCGACACTGACGGGGTCGAGAGCTTGCGGCCGCGGGGGTTCGACGATCAATTCCGATTCCGGGTAAAATCCGGGGTCGAGCGCGTCCGCTTCGGCGATCCGGGATGGCGCCTCGGCTACACCAGGGACGCGGTCAATTCCTACTTCGTTTTCCGCACGCTCAAGAAAGAAGGGGTGCTGCCTACCGGGCTCAGGCTCCAGGTCTGTCTGCCACTTACTTACAGCGCCGTAACGCTCTTCTTCCCAGACCCCGAGGACCACCCGCGCATTGTGCCGGGGTTCACCGCCGCTTTGCGTGCTGAAGTTGCCAAGATCGTCGAGTTGATCCCGCCCGAGGACCTCGCGATCCAGTGGGACTTGGCGGTCGAGAACCGCTATATCGAAGCTGCGCTCGCACGGGACGGCGCCGCGGCGGCGAGGCGCGAGGCCGAGCATTTGATGCAGCCGGCGCGGGAGATCTCGCCGCACATCCCAGAACCGGTGGTACTCGGCTACCATTCCTGTTTCGGCACGCTCGACGGCTGGCCGTCGCGGCAGCCGCACGACTTGACGGGCTCGGTGATCCTGCTCAACGCCGCTGTAGCTGCGTCCGGACGACGGGTCGACTTTGTGCACATGCCCACATTGGGTTCCTCCGCGGATGCCTTCTTTGGGCCGCTTCAGGATCTCAACGTCGGCAGCGCGAAAGTCTACCTTGGCGCGATCCACCATATGCACCCTGCCGGCGGATTGCGCCGCCAACTCGCAGCAGTGCGCAAATACCTGCCGCAATTCGGGCTCGCCGCGCCCTGCGGTTTTGGCCGGGTACCGGAGCGACCCGGTCGCTTCCTGACCGAAGAGGGATCGGAGGTGCCGACCGATTATCTCCAGATCATCATCCGGGACCACCTCGCCGCCGTCGAAGCGCTGAATGAAACCTGAGGGGACTGAACCGCCATGCGAACCAGCGCCGACCACATCCTGACGAGCCATGTCGGGAGCCTGCCGCGCCCAGAGGATCTGATCGAGGCAAACCGCGCGCGCGAAACAGCTCAGCTGACCGACGTACAGAGCTTCCAAGAGAAGCTCGGAATCGCGGTCGCCGATGTCGTGCGGCATCAGCGCGCGCTCGGCATCGACATCCCAAACGACGGCGAATTCGGCAAATCAATGGGACATCGCGTCAATTACGGCGCGTGGCTCAGCTACTCGTTTCATCGGCTCGGCGGGCTCGATTTCGGCGGGCCCGATATGCACGCCATGGCGGCGCGGCGGTCTCGCCCGGGAGAGCTCGTACTAACCAGCTTTTCGGATCGGCGGGATCGAGTGCGGTTCGCAGCGGCTTATGCCGACCCGGACTCGGGCATCACAACCGGCCCGCGCCCGGCCACGGGGCCGGTCTGCGTGGCGCCTCTCACCTATATCGGTCATGAAGCCATCAAGGCCGATGTCGAGCGGTTCAAAGCCGCCCTCGAGGCCGCCGGGATTGCCGAGGGTTTCATGACCGCGATCGCCCCAGGCAGCACGACGCGGATCGGCAACGCTTATTACAAGACCTACGAGGAGTTCGTGTTCGCCGCTGCCGAGGCGATGCGTGAGGAATACCGGGCGATCCTCGATGCCGGAATGATCCTGCAGCTTGACGACCCGGCACTCGCCACAAATTGGGACATGATCAATCCCGAGCCGACGCCCGATGAATATCGGAAATTCGCGATGATTGAGGTCGAAGCGCTTAATTACGCGATCCGCGGCCTGCCGCAGGACCGCATCCGATTTCATCTCTGCTGGGGCAGCTGGCATGGCCCGCACACCACCGATATCCCGATGCGCAACATCGTCGAGGTGATGCTGAAGATCAACGCGCAGGCCTATTCGTTCGAGGCCGGCAATGTCCGCCACGAGCACGAATGGAAGGTGTGGCGGGAGGTCAAACTGCCCGACGACAAACTGATGCTCCCGGGTGTGGTCAGCCATGCGACGAATGTTGTCGAGCACCCCGAATTGGTCGCCGACCGCATCCTGCGCTTTGCCGAGCTGGTCGGGCGGGAACGGGTCATCGCGTCGACCGATTGCGGCCTGGGCGGCCGCGTCCACCCCGACATCGCCTGGGCCAAGCTCGAAGCGCTGGCGCAGGGTGCCGCGCTGGCCAGCCGCCGGTTGTGGCACTAGCTCACGACCGGATCGTCACTGCAGACCCTGACGCCGTCGCGGGCGCGGCGCGGCTGTTGCGCGCGGGCAAACTCGTCGCGTTTCCGACCGAGACCGTCTACGGCCTTGGTGCTGACGCCACTCTGGACCGCGCCGTCGCCGCGGTCTTTGCGACAAAGGGCCGGCCGCGTTTCAACCCGCTGATCATTCACGTCCCCGGCCTCACCGAAGCCGAGGCCTTGGCCGAATTCGACGCGCGGGCACAGCGCCTTGCCGAACATTTCTGGCCGGGGCCGCTCTCGCTTGTGCTGAAAAGGCGCCGGGACAGCGGCCTGTCGCCGTTGGCGAGCGCCGGGCTCGACACGGTCGCGATCCGCGCCCCGGTCCATCCTGTGGCGCAGGCCTTGTTGCACGCGACCGGGCGGCCGATTGCTGCTCCTTCGGCCAACCGCTCTGGCCGTATCAGCCCGACTGCAGCGGCGCACGTTGCCGCCGAACTCGGCGACCGCGTAGCACTGATCCTTGATGCCGGCCCCACCAAGGTTGGTGTCGAATCGACTGTACTCGATCTAACCGGCGGGGCCGCAGTGCTGCTGCGCCCCGGTGGCGTCACACTTGAACAATTGACGGCGCTGCTCGGCGCGGTCACGACCGGGCCCGTCTCCGGCCCCGCCCCTTCGCCCGGCATGCTGACAAGCCAT
>JAFAHP010000563.1 GCA_019237175.1 Alphaproteobacteria bacterium | reverse complement strand
GCGCGGGCGCGGTTCGCAACATTCTACGCGGACGACGCGCTCCGCCTCCATACGGCAAGCGATGCTGCTCGGGCAACCAGGCTCGTGATATGCTCGTTCGATGAGCAATGGTTCTTCTCTCGGGTTGGGACCCGGATATCGGCTGACCGTCGAAGACAATCCCCGAGAGGCCGATGTCGAGATCCTTCCTCACGGGCTCGAAGCCTTCAATGAACGACAATGGCCGGGCCATCAGCAGTGGCGTCCGCTCGGTGTTTTTGTCCGAGACGGCCCAGAGGTCGTTGCCGGTCTCGTAGGTGAGACTTATTGCGGCTGGTTGTTCGTCAAATATCTCTGGGTCGCCGACAGTCTACGCGGTCGCGGCGTCGGACGCGCGCTGATTGCCCAGGCCGAAGCCCGCGCGCGCGAGCGCGGCTGCCACTCCGCTTGGCTCGACACATTCAGCTTTCAGGCCCCCGGCTTCTACCAGAAGCTCGGCTACGAAGAGTTTGGGCGGCTCGACCACCCTCCCGATCATCAGCGGCATTTCCTCAGAAAACGGCTGACCGCGGCAGAGTAGGAGCAGAGGCCCCTCTCCTACTGATTCCGGTGGCGATCGCGTTCCGTCAAAATCGCCGCTTTCCCGCGATCCGCGGGGTGTGGGAAAGGATTAGGTTGTGGCGTGATCCATGTCAGGAGGAGACGTTTATGTCCAATCGTGCCGAGGTTACGATCGAGTTGACCGAGGCGCCGGATGACAGCGAGTGTGCCGTCATCACGGACGGGTTGCGCGCCTACAATGACGCGCAGGCCGGGTATTCGGACTCACGTCCGCTGAACATCCTGGCCCGCGATCCCGAAACCAATCGGATCGTCGGCGGCCTGCTGGGTCGCACGTCCCTCGGCCTCTTGCGGGTGGACCGATTTTTCCTGCCCGAGGGGCTGCGGCGCAATGGGCTCGGCAGCCGCATTCTCGCCATGGCCGAGCAGGAGGCAAAGCAACGCGGATGCACCCGGGCGGTGCTGTCCACGCTGCACTTTCAGGCCCCGGGCTTTTACCTGAAGCAGGGTTGGGAGGTCGCGGCCCGGATCGATTGCGAGCCGCCCGGCCATACGCGGTTTTACATGACCAAAAAGCTGTTCGACAAAGGGACACCAAGTTGACTGCCGCTGCGATTGCTTCGTCTGTTCGTGCCCGACCGTCGCTGACGCGGGTCATCGTTGCCGCTTCGCTCGGCAACGCGATCGAATGGTTCGATTTCCTTGTGTACGGCTATTTCGCCGTCACAATCGCAAAAGTGTTCTTCCCGAGCGGCAACGAAACCGCATCGTTGCTGGCCACCCTCGGCACGTTCAGCGTCTCCTTCGTCGTGCGCCCGATCGGCGCCATCGTGATCGGCGCCTATACCGATCGCGCCGGACGCAAAGCCGGGCTCACACTGTCTATATTGCTGATGGTCATCGGCACGACAATGACGGCGCTGATGCCGGGTTACGCAACGATCGGGCTCGCCGCCCCGATCCTGATCCTTCTTGCTCGCCTGCTACAGGGTTTTTCGGTCGGCGGCGAGTTCGGCAGCGCCGTTACTTTCCTTGTCGAGCAGACCGCCTCGCGCAAAGGCTTTGTCGCGAGCTGGCAATGGGCCAGCACCGGGATCACCGGTTTCCTGGCGTCGGGTTTCGGGCTCGTGCTGTCGAGTATCCTGTCGCCGGAGCAGCTGACCGATTGGGGGTGGCGCGTGCCGTTTCTGTTTGGGATCCTGGTTGGGCCGGTCGGGCTCTATATCCGCCGCCGGCTCGACGAGACGCCGGAGTATGCCGAGATCAAGCCGACCCGCACGCCGGTGCGCGATGTGTTGCGCGACCACCCGATCGAGGGTCTATTGGCGATTGGCGCGTCGGCTGTCTCGAACAGCTCGGCCTATATCATCCTCTACATCCCGACCTATGCGATGACGGAGCTGCACCTGCCACAGGCGACCGGCTACGTCGCGACCTTTGTCGGCGCCGTCATCCTCGGCATCGCCTCGCCGTTTGCCGGACACTTCTCGGACAAGTTTGGACGCGGCGGCATCCTGAGCGGAACGGCCTGGCTCTTTTTCCTGACCACTTATGCGGTTTTCTATCTGATGGTCGCCGACCCCTCGCTCGCGACCGCGATCTTTGCCGCCGGCTGGCTCAGCCTCGTCAAGGCCGGGTACAGCGGGGTTTTGCCCTCGCAGCTTGCCGAGCTGTTTCCGACCCGGATCCGCGGGATCGGCGTGTCATTGAGCTTCGCCCTCGCGGTGACGATCTTTGGTGGCTTCACGCCCTTTGTTGCAACTTGGCTGATCGCCGAAACCGGCAACAGCCTCTCGCCGAGCTTCTATATGATGTTCACCGCTGCGCTCAGCATCATCGCACTGGTTTTTGTGCGGCTCCGCCGGTATCCGCGGTTATACGCGGACCACCCGATAGCAGCGGAGTGAGCGATGCAGATCGTCGACGCCCAAATCCACCTGTGGGGCAGCGGCTTGCCGAGCAACCTCGCGCATCGGCAGGTGACGGCGTTTAC
>JAFAHP010000375.1 GCA_019237175.1 Alphaproteobacteria bacterium | reverse complement strand
GTTTGGCGGTATCGGCAGCGGTATCGAGTTGCCGAACTGCGAGATGTTCTGCGGGCAGGGGGAACCGAATTGTGTCGCATCGTACGGATCCTGCCGCGTGCCATAGTACTCTGGCGGCTTGGGCGGTGCCCAGCGACCAGCTCCGGTCGGCGGCGCTGCATAGCGAATGCCCAGCCACTGATCAACGGAGCTCAGGGTCTTCCCTTGCACCCAGCCATTTGCGGTTTGGACAAGCGTTGATGCACCCGCACCCGTGATCACAGCGTGCCAAAAGACAAGGATTATGGCCGCCGTCGCACCCAGCCGCGCTACGATCTGTCCGGATTGCGCTGTAGGGCGCACTGCTTCGCGTCTGGTCATATTTCCTCCCCTTGTCCAGACCACAGCGATTGGCGATGCGGCAGCGGAACCTGCCGGCTGTCGCAAGCCCGCAAAGGCAACTAGGCCAGATGCTCGGGTTTCCTTCGGCGTATCGCGGCTACCGGCCGCGGGCGTGCCATATGAGGAAGGCCCGCCCGCAAATAGTCATAACCCGTCACCAGCGTCAGCAATGCGGCAATCCACAGCAGAGTTTCGCCGATCCCGGCAACGGGAATAAAGCTTGGACCGGCGTCGCCGACGATGAGGAAGCCGATTGCGACCATCTGGATTGTGGTTTTCCATTTCGCGAGCCGCGAAACCGGCATCCCGACCCGCAGTCCCGCGAGATATTCGCGCAATCCCGAGACCAGAATCTCGCGGCACAGGATCACCAGCGCCGGAAGCACCGCGCCGGCCGAAAGGCGGCCAAATGTGGTCAGCATAAACAGGGTCGCGGAGACCAGCAGCTTGTCCGCAATTGGGTCGAGAAACCGTCCGAGTTCGGATTGCTGCTGCCAGCGGCGCGCCATATGGCCATCGAGCCAATCGGTGATGCCGGCCGCCGAAAACAGCGCACAGGCGAACCAGCGGGCGTAATCGCCATGCACGTAAAAGCTGCCGATCACCACCGGGATGACCAAGATGCGCGACAGGGTCAGCAGA
The DNA here is from genome assembly GCA_019237175.1 of Alphaproteobacteria bacterium. Lineage (GTDB taxonomy): Bacteria > Pseudomonadota > Alphaproteobacteria > ATCC43930 > CGMCC-115725 > AP-15. Next base: position 4,794 of record JAFAHP010000375.1, on the reverse strand, counting down.
TTGGGCAAGCTGGTCAGCGGCACGCGCCACCCCCGGTGGCTCAACATCAGAGGGATAACAAGCACATCTTAGCCATCAGCGTGAAAATGATCATAAATCTTTTTTGCGACGGTTTTGCTGATGCTAGTGACGCGCTCGAGTTCTCCGAGACCGGCGCGGGCGACGGCGCGGGCCGATCCGAAATGATGCAGCAGCGCGCGCTTGCGGCGGGCGCCGATGCCCGCGATCTCGTCGAGTGGCGAGCGGCCGATCGCCTTGGTTCGCCGCGCGCGATGGGTGCCGATTGCAAAGCGGTGAGCCTCGTCGCGCAGCCGCTGAAGGAAATACAGAACCGGATCCCGCGGATCGAGTGAGAACGGGGCACGGCTCGGCATAAAAAAGCGCTCACGGCCGGCGTTACGGTCCGGTCCCTTGGCAATGCCGACGATCGCTACGTCGGTGACGCCGAGTTCATCGAGCACCCCTTGCGCAATGTTGAGCTGGCCCTGGCCGCCGTCAATCAGGACAAGATCGGGCCAGCCGCCGTGCTCGCGTTCCGGGTCTTCTTTCAATGCGCGTGCAAAGCGGCGCAACATCACCTCGCGCATCATCGCATAGTCGTCGCCTCCCGCAATCGGTTTGTCCTGTGTGTGCTCGCCCTCGACAACGCTCGGCGAACCGGCGCTTTCTGCTGCACCGCGCGCCTTCCGCTCCGGCGCGAGCAGGGAAGTCCCCAGACGGCTGCTCGCCAAGGCGCGCGTTCCGGGGATAAGGAGCGGGCGCTTGCGGGAGGCGATTATGGCCGCCGCAAGCCCGGCTGTCGCTCCCGTCCTGACGCCGCGAATGTTGAATTTGCGGTAGGCGCCCTTGATCAGCCCTTCGGGCCCGGCGACGATCATCGCACCAACGGCATTGGTCCCTTGAATGTGGCTGTTATCATAAACCTCGATGCGGTTGGGAGCAGCGTCAAGACCAAAAGCCGCGGCGACACCCTCAAGCAGCCGGCGCTGTGAAGCGCTTTCCGCGAGCCGGCGTCCGAGTGCCTCGCGGGCGGCTCCAACCACCCGATCGACAAGCTTTTTCTTGTCGCCGCGCTGCGGTACTGCCAGGGTCACGCGCATCCCGCCAAGCGATAGAGCCTCTTCGACCAGAGGCTGCTCGTTGAGCCGATGGCTTAGCAGCACCAGGGGCGGCTTTGGCCGGTTGTCGTAAAACTGACCGACAAACGAGCCTAGCACCTCCTCGACCGACAGCTGACGATCGTGGCTCGGGAAATAGGCGCGGTTGCCCCAATTCTGCCCACCGCGGAAGAAGAATACCTGGACGCAGGTCTGCCCCCCGTCCTGATGAGCCGCGATCACATCGGCATCAACGATGCCCGGCACATGGATGTCTTGATGGCCCTGCACCAGGGTCAGCGCGCGGATACGATCACGGATCAACCCGGCCTCTTCAAAATCCAGTGCCGCCGCCGCCTTCTGCATTTCAGCGGCGAGCCGTTGTTGGACGGCGTCGCTGCCGCCGGCCAGAAATGCCCTCGCCTCCTCAATCAGGGCGGCATAGTCCTCGCGCATGATCCGCCCAACACAGGGCGCGCTGCATCGTTTGATCTGGTACAGCAGGCACGGTCGGGTGCGGTTGGCAAAGACACTGTCGCTGCATGAGCGCAGCAGAAACGCCTTTTGCAGGGTCACCAGGGTGCGGTTAACAGCGCCCGCCGAGGCGAACGGGCCGAAATAATCACCGTTTTTGCTTTGGACGCCGCGAAATTTAGTCAGGCGCGGGAATTCGTGATCAGCAGTCAAATGAATTAGTGGAAACGATTTGTCGTCCCGTAGCAGAACATTGAACCGCGGCATCAATCGCTTGATCAAATTGCATTCGAGCAGCAGCGCTTCGGCTTCGGTATGGGTCGAGACGATTTCCATCGCCGTCGTCTCCGCAACCATGCGCCGCAGCCGGTTCGACAGCGTCAAGACATGGACGTAATTTTGCACACGGCTCTTCAGGTTCCGCGCTTTGCCGACGTAAAGCGCATCACCCCCGCGGTCGAGCATGCGATAGACCCCCGGGGTTGGGGGCATTGTCCGCAACGCGGCGCGAATGGCGGCAACGCCGCGGGCGATCCCACTCGCAGCAGCGCCCGCCGCTTCGTCGTTTCCGGAGGGGGCGGGTTCGCCCTCCACACCTGCCGCCGGCGCGTCTTGCCGCGAGCCGACAGAGGGATCGGTGGCGACCCCTTCCGGGGCCCGACGCGGATCCATCGGCAAAGGCTTGCGCCGCCGCGGCGAGCGGCGCGGGCTCACCGGCGAACAAAGTTCAGTCGTCACTTCGTCAACTGGTTGTGATGGCGTCATAATTCGCTTCGTTAAACGAATATCCCACGAACACTGTGGACAACCTTGTTGAAAACATGGGTGCGCCAGCGTCCAGATATTGGGATGCGATATCTCCGCATGGATAGGTCTGATACGGAGGCGTATTCATAAGTAACTGACATAACAAAAGCTATTCAGAATAGGGGCAAGATTCCCCAAGGTGGAAGCGCTTCCAAGACTCTGAAACAGCTGTCTCGCATCGGTCACACCCTCTGCGCACAAGTCGCAACAGGCGGCGCGGCGCACAAGCCAACTGAAATTTGTATTGGATGAGAATAAGACTATCGGTAATCGCCCGATCCCCAGTGATGCGAATCCTATTCCGTTTCCGGTGACCTGGGCTGTGCCCAACCCAGATGTTGACCCCCGTCGAGCGCGATCATCTGCCCGGTCATCGCCGGCGCCGACAGGATAAAGCGCAATGCCGCGGCGATCTCCTGGGGACTGGTGCCGCGTTCAAGCGGCATCTGGGCCCGCTGCCGAAGAAACTGCTCAGGGCTTTGCCGGACGTTTGGCAAAGTCGGGCCCGGCCCGATGCCGTTCACACGAATCCGCGGCGCAAGCGCTAAAGCCATCGTTTGGGTCAGGGTCCACAACCCCGCCTTCGACAGCGTGTACGACACGAAATAAGGGGTGAGCGACCAGACGCGCTCGTCCAGCATATTGACGACGACCCCGCCGGCCCCGGCAGGGAGCCGCGCCGCCATGACCTGGATCAGCACAAACGGCGCCCGAAGATTGACCGCAAGATGTCGGTCCCAGCTCGCGCGGCTCACCGTCGCAGCAGTGTCGTTTTCGAAGATCGCGGCATTGTTGACAAGGCAGCCGACCGGTCCCAAAGCGCGCTCGATTTGCGGCAACAACCCCAAGACATCGTCCTCGTCGGTCAGATCGCCTTCCAGGGCCAGCGCCTGCCCGCCCTCAGCGCGGATCGCCGCGACGACGGTATCGGCGGCCGCGCGCGAGTGATGGTAATGGACCGCCACGGCAAATCCGCCCTCAGCCAACGCCAGGGCCAACGCTCTCCCGATACGACGCCCCCCGCCGGTGACCAGCGCAACCCGCGGGATCGGCAGCCCGGGCGTCGCTCCGGTCGGCTCCTCTGCCTCATCGCGGCCGGTGCCGCGGCGCCATTCAGCGTCGGCCGGCACGGCGTTCCTTGCGGGCACGCATCTTGGCACGGGCCACCTCGCGCGCCGAGATCCCCGCGCGACCTGCGGTGGAGCGCCCGCGCGGCGCATCGCCGCGCGATCCCGCGGCGGCGGGGCGCGCGCCATTTGCGCTTGCTGCTACCGGCAAGCCGAGATCGGCTTGTTCGAGCCGACGGATTTCATCGCGCAGCCGTGCCGCTTCCTCAAATTCAAGATCGCCCGCCGCCTCGTGCATCCGCTTTTCGAGATCGGCGATCACCGCCTGCAGGCTCTTGCCCTGATAATGCGCCGCCTCACCCTCCGAAAGGCCCAAGGTTACGTGGTCGCGCTCGTAAACACTTTGCAGGATGTCGGCGATGCCCCGGCGCACGCTCTCCGGCGTGATCCCGTGTGCCACATTGTAGGCCTGTTGCTTCTCGCGGCGGCGGTTGGTCTCGTCCATCGCCGCCTTCAGACTGTCGGTCATCCGGTCCGCATAAAGGATGGCACGCCCGTCAATGTGCCGCGCCGCCCGGCCGATCGTCTGGATCAGCGAGGTGCGCGACCGCAGATACCCCTCCTTGTCGGCATCGAGCACCGCCATCAGCGCACATTCCGGGATGTCGAGCCCCTCGCGCAGCAGGTTGATCCCGATCAGCACGTCGAACACACCCAGCCGCAGGTCGCGGATAATCTCGATGCGCTCTAGCGTGTCGACATCGGAATGCATGTAGCGTACGCGCAACCCGTTCTCGTGCAGATATTCGGTCAACGCCTCGGCCATCTTTTTGGTCAGGGTGGTGACCATGATCCGGTGACCCTTGGCCGCCTCGTCGCGGCATTCGGCCATCAAATCGTCGACCTGGGTTTCGACCGGGCGGACGATACAGGGCGGGTCGACCAGGCCGGTCGGCCGGACAATCTGCTCGACAAAGACGCCGCCGGTGCGGTCCATCTCCCACGGACCCGGGGTCGCCGAGACAAAGATCGTCTGGCCGCGCAGCGCGTTCCATTCCTCGAATTTGAGGGGGCGGTTGTCGGTGCAGGACGGCAACCGGAAGCCGTATTCGGCAAGAGTCGATTTGCGCATCCAGTCGCCGCGGAACATGCCGCCCAATTGCGGCACCGTGACGTGACTTTCATCGACAAACACCAGCGCATCGCGCGGCATGTATTCAAAAAATGTCGGCGGCGGTTCACCCGGCCGGCGCCCTGTCAGGTAGCGCGAATAGTTCTCGATGCCGGCGCAGCTGCCCGTCGCCTCGATCATTTCAAGATCATAGGTCGTGCGCTGTTCGAGCCGCTGC
>JAFAHP010000365.1 GCA_019237175.1 Alphaproteobacteria bacterium | reverse complement strand
ATGGCCGACCCGCGGGCCGAGCCCGCAATCGGTGCCGGCGAGCACGTTTTCCCGGCCCACGAGCCGCGCATAGCGCACCAGCCGTTCGGCAACCAGGTCGGGATGCTCGATAAAATCGGTGCAGTGTCCGACGACCCCGGGGATCAGCGTGGCGCCTTCGGGCAGTTTCGCCTCTTCAAACACGCGCCACTCGTGCTCGTGGCACGGGTTCGAGGCCTCGATCGAGAAGCTTCCGGCGCGCACGCGAAAGATCAGGTCGATGATGTCCTTCAGCGGGATGTCGTCATGATGGGGGCCGTGATGGCTGCCCCAGCACACATGCAGCCGCACCTTTTCTTTGGGAATACCGGACAGCGCGTGGTTCAGGGCATCGACTCTGAGAGCCGCGTAGTTGCGGTATTCGGGCAAGGTGATCCGGGGCAGGCAATTCCACCCGTCGGGCAAATCAGGGTCGTCGATCTGCAACAACAGGCCGGCATCGACGATCGCCTGGTATTCTTCATGCATGACATCGGCGATCGCGAAGACAAATTCTTCGTCGCTCTTGTAGTATTCGTTGGCGAGCCAATGCTCGATCGTGCCCGGGGTATTGGCGGAAAGAAACGCCTCGCCGACATCGGCGCCGGCAACCGCGGCCTTGAGATTGGCGATGTCGGCCGCGGCATCGGCTTGGCCGGTATACCGCAGTTTTTCGACGCAGACCGGCAAATTCGGCGGACCGGCCGGCCGTGCACGCGGGTGGACCGTAAAATAATCGGCGAATTTGGTTTCGTCGCGGGCGGTGATGCTGAGCCGACGCGTTCCGGTCGACGGCCGCTCGACATAGCCTGCGATCCGCCAGCGGACGTAATCGGTGAAGTTGGTCTTTGACAATTCGCCGTCATTGACCGAATCGAGCCCGCATTCGGCCTGCCGCCTGACGATTTCGGCGACCCCGGATTTGAGCCGCGCGGCCAGGGCCTGAGCGTCATGAGACTGGCTGTTCGCTTTGGCGACCACCATCGCACGCAGATCGTCCGGCCGCGGCAGCGCGCCGGCGTGGGTGGTCAATATCCGCTCGGTGCTGTAGAGCATTCACCCCTCCCTTGGCGCAAACCGATTTGTCGACGCAGTCCGCAGCCGGCATTTGTGCGACAATCGGGACGGATCGGTAAAGGGGGATAGCGATGAGCGAACGGACTTCGTCTTCGATCGGCTTGCATCGGCCGGCCTGGATTAACGAGTTCCGCGCCTTTATCATGCGCGGCAATGTCGTCGACCTCGCGGTCGGGATCATCATCGGCGCCGCCTTTACCGGCGTCGTCAACAGCCTCGTCAAGGACATCCTGACCCCGCTCTTGGGCCTGCTGTTCGGCGGCATCGATTTCTCCAACATCTTTGTCACACTCAAAGGACCGCATACGGCGACGTTGGCCGATGCGCAAAAGGCCGGTGCCGTGACCTGGAACTGGGGTGTTTTTCTCAACGCGGTGATCCAGTTCCTGATCGTCAGCCTGGCCATCTTCTGGCTGATCAAGGCCCTCACTCGATTGCACGTCCGTGAGGAGCCGGCGCCGGCGGCACCCCCAAAGAGCGAAGTCTTGCTTGAGGAGATCCGTGATCTCCTCGCTGAAAAACGGGCATAACCCTCGCGCGATCGCGAAGCTCTGCGGCCGCGTCGTTGGGGCGGCCTCGGGAACGTTGCGCGACATTCGTTCGTTTCTCGAGCAGGAAGCAACGGATAGGAGAGCGTGATGCGACCGGGGAGGAATTGCTTGCTCGGGGTTGCCGGTGTCATGGCGGCGGCCTCAGGCATGCCGGCGGCGTCGGCCCAAAGCTCGAACCAAGTGGTTGGCGCGGTTGGCGCCGTTCTGAACGCATACCAGGCGCAGCAGCTCGCCGACCAGGCGCGCCGCGAGGGACGGCCAGCCGAGGATCTCTATTGGCAACAGTATGGCGCCGGCCTTCAAGCTCAGGGCTACGGTGGCTCCAGCTCACCGGGTTACGGCGGCGGTCAGCAATATGGCTACGGACCCGGTTACGGCCAACCCACGCCGTACCAGCAATACGGATCCGCGCCATCGCCGTACAATCAGCCTCAAAACCAGGGTTATTACGGCTCTTCCGGCGGGTACAATCAGGGTTCCGGCTATCAGGGTTATGGCAGCAATCAGGGGTATGCCCCCAGCCCGCCGTACCCGGGTTATGCGCCCGGATACGGGCGGTAGCAATGCCCGCGGCGTCGGCAGATAACGCCCTGCCGTCAGTCGGGCCGGGAGCCGAGATCCAGCATCAGCCGAAGGTTTTGCACCGCCGCACCCGAGGCTCCTTTGCCGAGATTGTCAAGACGGGCGACGAGCACGGCTTGCCGGCGCCGTTCATTGGCGCAGACATAGAGTTCGAGGCGATCGGTATCGTTAAGCGCCTCGGGTTCGAGCTTGCCGTCCCTGGTGCCGGCTGCTACCGCCACGTGTTCACAACCCCGGTAGAAGACGTGCAGTACCTCGCGTAGATCGGCGCCTGTCGGCCGGCCCGGCAAGTCGTCCAGGTACAGCGGTACCGAGACCAGCATGCCTTGGCAAAAATGCCCGACCGAGGGCACAAAGATCGGCCGCCGGTTGAGCCCGGCAAAGCGCTCGATCTCCGGCACATGCTTATGTTCGAGGCCAAGCGCGTAAAGCTCGAAGGCGGGCCCACCCTCGCGGTCATGCGCCGCGATCATCGATCGGCCGCCCCCCGAATAGCCGCTGACGGCGTTAATCGTGATCGGGTAATCAGGGGGGACGAGCCCCGCGTCGACAAGCGGCCGCAAAAGGCCAATCGCACCGGTCGGATAACAGCCGGGATTGGCGACTTTGGCAGCCGCCGCGATCTGCCCAGGCTGGTCGGTCGCCATTTCCGGAAAGCCGTAGATCCATTCCGGATCGACGCGGTGCGCCGTGCTGGCGTCGAGCAATTTCGGTGCGTCGGCGCCGAGTGCCGTGGCCGACGCGGCCGCGTCTCGCGCGGCATCGTCCGGCAGGCACAACACGACGAGGTCCGAGACCGCCATCATGTCGCGCCGCGCCGAAGGATCCTTGCGTTGTGCTTCCGGTAGGCTGCGCAGAACGATACCTGGGATCGTTTCGAGCCGCTTGCGAATCCCGAGACCGGTCGTTCCGGCCTCGCCGTCGATAAAGACGCTCGGCTGATTGCTCGCCATTGTCGTGCTCCTGCAACGAAAAGCCCCACCGGGCAGAGGGCGGCGGGGCTCCAATCTCGCAACACGAATACCGGTTAACGGGGCTTTCGTATACCTCGAGAACCGGCACCCGGCAGCGTGCGACGCACCCGAGCCCCGCCGACCGGGCGTCGGCGTCGGAGAGCGGGCAGGGCGGGTGTCCACGGCATCGCGTAAAGCTACGGTGAAGCGCCGATCCCGTCAACCGGCCGAGTTGGCCCCCTCACCCTCCCCGGCCCCGGACTTGATCCGGGGGACCCGGGGTCCGGGTAGGCCCCCGGACGACCGCCCGCCAGGGGCGGGCGTTCCGGGGCTTCGCCTTGCCAATCCTTCGCATCCCTCTCCCTCAAGTTGGCTGCGGTATTCACGGATCTTATAGCCGTACACCGCCTTTATCTTTCCCTCTCCGCCCCCGGGGGCGGAGAGGGCTGGGGTGAGAGCCTGCCCCGGACTTGATC
>JAFAHP010000810.1 GCA_019237175.1 Alphaproteobacteria bacterium | reverse complement strand
CATCGTCTTTCCAAACGTGAGCGCCGAAGACACGGTGGTCTACACGATAAAGCAGACGCATAAGGCGCCGTTCGCGGAGCAATTCTTTTTCGGCGGGGTCTTTTTGCGTGGGGTCGCCTTCGAGGATGTGCGGGTGAATATCACACTACCCAAGGCGATGACCGCTCGTGTGCAAGTGCGAGGTGTCGAGCATCAGGTCGAGGAGTCCGGAGAAGGCATCACGCACAAGTTTTTCTATCGGAACTCACGACCACCGGTGATCGGGTCTGCAGCCCTGTCGCCTTGGGACACCGAGCCGCATTATATCGTCTCGACTTTTCCCGATTATGGCGCGGTCGCGGGCGCTTATCGGCAGCTGGCCGCCGGAAAGGCGGCGGTGACCCCGCGCATTGAAACGTTGGCCGACGAAATCACCGCAGGCACTTCCGACCGGCGGGAGCAGGCGCATCGGATTTATGATTGGGTCTCCAAGCATGTCCGCTATGTCGCGGTCTTCCTGGGCAATGGCGGTTACGAGCCGCACGAAGCCGATAAGATCCTCGAAAACGGCTATGGCGACTGCAAGGACCACGTCGTTCTGCTCGAGGCGCTACTGAAAGCCAAGGGCATTGCCAGCGTGCCGGTGCTAATCGACAGCGGCAATCGCTACAGCGCGCCCGAAACGGCCACCCCCGCTGCTTTCAACCACGTCCTGAGCTATCTGCCCGAGTTCGACCTCTATGTGGATCCGACAACCGGGGTGGCGCCATTCGGGACATTGCCGGTGACCGAATATGGCAAGCCTGTCGCGCTGGCGACCGAGCTGGGCACTTCCCTCACCACCTTGCCGCTGGTTGCGACCGACGACAATGAGGAGAAGCTACAGACCACGGCGCAGCTGATGGCCGACGGCACGGTATCGGGCCAGTCCACGACGGTGGCCTCAGGCCCCTTCGGCATCAAGCTTCGGCAGCTTGCCGCCAGTGTCGAGGCGCGCGGGCACGGGCCGTGGGCTGAGTCATATTTCAAATCCCTCGGCTGGTCCGGCAAGGCGAGCTTCCAATTCGATCCGCCACGCGATCGCCTGGCTCCCGTCTACGCGTTTTCGGCATCCTTTGAGCTCGAGGCGCGGCCGGAATTTCTCGCGGGCAAGGCATTCGAACCACCCGGAGGAATCCGGATGCTGGTTCGCCCCGGCGAATTTCTGCTCGGCTCCTGGACACTAGCGAAAACCGAGCCCACTCCCTGCTTTTCCGGCCACCAGATCGAGGAATTGTCACTGACCCTGCCGCCCGGCCGGGACATCGAATTGTTGCCGACCGGCAAGACCGTCGAAAACCCATATCTGCGATACCAATCGGAGTGGAAGCACGACGGCCAGGTCGTGACCGTCCGCCGCGAGATCACGGTCAAGCTGCCGGTTGCGGTGTGCCGTGACGAGATCCGCGCGCAGCTCGCCGACGCGATCGCCGAGATCCGCGGCGACTATCGCGCCGAGATCGCACTCAAGCCGCTCGTTCACTAGGAAGGCTCCGCAGGAAATCGATCATTGCCGTGTTGACCTCCCCTGCCCGCTCCTCTTGCGTTATGTGGCCGCAGCCTGGCAGCATGATCGTGCGGCGCAAATGCGGCACGAAACGCCCGAGGTCGGCGATGTGCCCATCCATGCCGGGGAATTTGAGGACCGGGTCGCGATCGCCCGCGATGTAAAGTGCCGGAACTGATACCCGCAGCCCGTCAAACGGCGCCAGCAGTTCCCAGTTGCGGTCGATGTTGCGGTACCAGTTGAGCCCACCGCGAAATCCGGTGCGGGTGAATTCCGCGGTATAGAAATCGATATCAGCCTGGGTGAGCCAGGCGGGCAAAGGCGGGGCCGGCGCATCCCAGCGGAACGGGCGGCCCTGCCGCGGCACCATGCCAAAGGGCCGGATCCCCGGCGGCGCGTCGCCCGAGATCGCGATCCTGCCGGCGTGAAACACGACGCGCGCGTTGCGGTCGTATTCGGCCTCGGCGACGCCGGGTTCTTGGAAATAGAGCTGGTACCATATCGCGTCGTCGGTCTGCGGCATGACCGTGGTCGGGCGCGCCGAGCCGCGTGCCCGGAACGGCACGCTGAGACCGATCACGCCGCAAAAGCGGTCTGGGCGCAGCCGAGCCGCGTGCCAGGCCACCGAGGCACCCCAATCGTGGCCGACGATGACTGCCTGGTCGGCGCCGAGCGCGCCAAGCAGCCCGACCATGTCGCCGACCATATG
>JAFAHP010000082.1 GCA_019237175.1 Alphaproteobacteria bacterium | reverse complement strand
GAACAAGTGGTGGGCGATGAGGCGAAGCTCGCCCGGCGAATATATCGGGCGGTTGGGGTGACCTCGAACGGAACCGACTCCGCGGCGGTCAGCGCGCCGGTTTGAAAAAGCGGCGAACGCCATTATTCACGCGCGGACGGCGGCTCGCGCCGGTAGTGGTAGCGGTGAAGCTTTCTGAACCCGAGGCGATCGTAGAGCGCCAGAGCCGGAGAATTGGCGGCTTCGACCTCGAGGCAGGCGCCCATAACACCATGTTCGCAGGCCCAGGCAGCGAGGCTCGCGATGACCCGGCGGGCGTAACCAAGGCGCCGCCCGCGCGGGTCGGTGATCACCGACTCGTAGCATATCAGGCGGTCATGGATCGCACCGAAAGCGAGCGCGGCAATACCGTCGTCGTCGGCAAGCGCGGCAAATGCCGCCGGGACCGCCAGAGAGTGGACGATCCGCCGATACAGCATCGCCTGCTCTTTGCTGTACCGCTGCTGTGCCGCCATCGCCGCAAACCAAGCCGCGGTTGGGCGGGACGATAGCCGTACAGCCGGATCGGTCGCCGCCGGCATGGCGGCGATGTCGGCATAGAGGACAAAGGAGTGACCTTCGCTGCTATAGCCGCGCGCCGTGAGCCGTTCGTCGATCGTTGACCCGATCAGCGACGGCACGCGAAAGATCGTCGGCTGCCGTTGGCGGCGGTAAAGTGCCTCGCAACCCCCAATCAAGCCGTGCCCGTCGGTGCGCGCGAGGCCGAACGGATTGGCCGAATTGGCGCGGCGGGTCAGCCCGCCGCTGAATCTGAGAACCCAGCCGCCAAATAACACCTGCCGCAGCGCCGGCCAGGCGTTCAGGCAGGTCTCCTCGACCCGCCAGGCGAGCGCCATGTCATCAACGCCCGGCGCTCCCTCGCCGGCGCGGATCGTATCCGCGGCACAATTTCCGATCGAGATCACCATTTTCCGGGAACAACAGGGTTACGAACACATCGTCAGATTGCCGTCGCCATTCCGGCAAGTTAACGCCAAACCAGCTTACCGTGGTGAAGTTCGTCAACTTCATTGAAAGCGAGGCGAGGGTACCGATGCACGAAGACCGCGGCGATCGGGTCTTAAATACCCGATCGCGCAAACCTCAAAGGGCGCCGCGGCGCAGCGCAATTGCTGCGTCCGATTGCCGCGCGAACGCCGAGGATCGGACCGGCAGCGCGGATTTGTCGCCAGCCGGTCGATCTTGTGACGGTTAACAAGCAGCCGCGACCGATCGCACCGGCGAGATGGTAAGCATTGCTGATTACTGGAGCCGGATGCACAGCCGGTGTATAGTTCGCGCCAATATTAGCACAAGCGCGGGTGGGTGCTCGCGGTGCGGGTAGGGAAGAGGAAGACGGTCATGATCTCACCGACACGGCGTTCGCTTCTGCGTGGGTCGCTTGCGGTCGCCGCGGCCGGCAGGCTGGCGCGGCCCTATGTCGCCAACGCGGCGGCGACCACTATCGAGGTGTGGTGGACCCAGGGCTTTGCTCAGGAGGAGGATGTCGCTTTCAAAAAGCTGGTCGCCGATTACGAAAAGGCGAGCGGCAACAAGATCGAGGACAGCATCATTCCGTTCGCGGCGCTGCGGCAGAAGATGGTTTCGGCAATCACGAGTGGCGACGTTCCCGATATCATGGAATATGCCGATTTCTCGTTTCTGCCGCTGAACGCGTGGAACGACAAGCTGACCGATGTCAGCGAGATCGTAGAACCGATCAAATCGCAGTATATCGATACCGCCCTTCGCTCCACTTACTGCTACAACAACGCCACTAAAAAACGGGCATATTACGCGGTGCCGATGAAAGCCGCCGGGATTCCGTTCCACATTTGGCAATCGCTAGTCGAGAAGGCGGGTTACAAGATCTCAGATATTCCGAACACCTGGGACGCGTTTCTCGATTTCTTTATGCCGGTTCAGGATAAATTGCGGGCGCAAGGAATGCGCAACGTCTACGCTTACGGCTATCAGCTGACCGCGAACGGCGTCGACCCCGGGATCACCTTTCAGGGCTTTTTGATGGCTTATGGCGGGAAAAATCTCGTGACGCCCGACGGCAAGCTGCGCACCGATGATTCCCAGGTCAAGGAGGCGGCTATCAAGGCAATCGCCAAGCTCACGACACCTTACACAAAAGGCTATGTACCTCCAGGTGTCGAGAATTGGAACGACGCCGATGACAACAACGCCTTCCACTCGAAGCTGATCGTGATGGATTTCGACGGATCGCTGTCGACCGAGGTCGCTCTCTACAAAGACAAGAGGGAATATGACGACATCGTCACCCGCCCCCTGCCCCTCGGCAACGACGGACAGAAAATCCCGAGCCCGATGCCGATCTTTGGCGCGCTGATCCCGCAAGGGGCGAAAAACGTCGATCCGGCCAAGGA
>JAFAHP010000644.1 GCA_019237175.1 Alphaproteobacteria bacterium | reverse complement strand
CCGTGTGCGGCCTGGACGGACCGCGCGCTGCAGAACATCGAGCGAGGTTGCGTCGACAAATTCGACCTCGATCCCCCAGGTCGCGGCAAAATTGACGAGCCAGCTGCGCAATCCCCAATACATCACCTGCGGGGCGACGACATGCGCGCCCGGCGCGAGGCTCTGGAACACCGCCGCTGCGGCCGCCATCCCCGAGGCGAACAGCAAGCTATCGGCGCCGCCTTCGAGGGCGGTCAGCACCGCTTGCGGCTGGTCGTAGGTCGGATTGTCGGCGCGCCCGTAGCTGCGCCCGCGCCGATATTGATTGTCCGCATCGCGCTGAAAAGTGGTGGCGGGGTGTACCGGCAAAACCACCGCACCCGTGTGGACATCGGTCCAACCCAGCGCCTGCGCCGCAATTGTCGCCGGATGAAGTGATTTATCGGTCATCGAAACACCCTCGAGCAGCCGGCCGCAATGCGCTTGATGCCAGGAGTATATAATCGCGGAGCAACGAACCGCGCAGCGCCCGCTTCCTCGCAGTGACGGGTCGCGAGGGTTCGTTGGCTAAATTGCGCGATTTGTATAACGCTGTGATTGGTTGATCTCGGAAGTTCACGATACATAGCAGGCGGCTGGGGGTGCTGCGAATTCGTGACCAGCCAGCGCGGGGCAGGCTGTCAAGAGGGATTGATGCATGGCCGCATACAACATATCGGCGAGGGCCACGGCCGAGGCGGAGAGGCTTTCGCCCGCCGGCGGGCGTATCCAGTGGCGGCGATGGGGGCCCTATCTCAGCGAACGGCAATGGGGAACCGTGCGCGAGGATTACAGCGTCAACGGCGACGCCTGGAGATATCTGCCGCACGATCAGGCCCGCAGCCGCGCCTATCGCTGGGGCGAGGACGGCATTGCCGGATTTGGCGATCATCGGCTGTTGCTGTGCCTCGCCCTAGCACTCTGGAACGGCCGTGATCCGATCCTCAAGGAGCGCCTGTTCGGGCTGACCAACGCGGAGGGCAATCACGGCGAAGACGTCAAGGAGCTTTATTACTACCTCGACGGCACGCCGACCCATTCTTACATGCGGATGCTGTATAAATATCCGCAGACGGCGTTCCCTTATGTCGAGCTGGTCGAGGAAAACCGGCGGCGCGGCAGGGACCAGCCGGAATTCGAACTGATCGAGACCGGCGTCTTCGCCGACGGCCGCTATTTCGATGTCGAAATCGAATACGCCAAGGCCGATCCCGAAGACATCCTGATGGGGGTCACGGTTTACAACCGCGCGCGCGAACCGGCACCGCTGCATGTTCTGCCGCAATTGTGGGCGCGCAACATCTGGTCGTGGAGACCCGATACGCCGCGCCCGCGCCTCGTCGCGCGTGGCCGCGACGGGATCTCGGTCGACCATCCCTTGCTGCCGCCGATGCGGATGATTTGCGACGGCGCACCCGAACTTCTGTTCTGCGAAAACGACACCAATACGCCCCGGCTGTGGGGGGCAGCATCAACCGGCGCCTACTTCAAGGACGGGATCAACGACTACATCGTCAACGGCGATCCTCGTGCCGTAAACCCTGCGCAGCTCGGCACCAAGATCGCGGTCCATTACCAGTTGACTTTGGCGCCCGGTGCCAGTGCGCGGCTGCGCCTGCGCCTGTTCCGCAACGGACCCGCCCCGGATTTTACCGATTTCGACGCGATTGTGCGCCAGCGGCGCGCCGAAGCCGATGAATTCTTCGCCGAACTGCAGCGCGGCATCGACGATGCGGAAATGCGGCGGGTGCACCGCCAGGCGCTTGCCGGAATGCTGTGGAGCAAGCAGTTCTACCACATCGACGTCCCGGAATGGCTCGATGGCGACCCGCTGCAGCCGCCGCCGCCGGAGCCGCGCAAGCACGGGCGCAACGCCGATTGGCGCCACCTGAACAATGCCGACATCATCTCGGTGCCCGATAAATGGGAATATCCCTGGTATGCCGCGTGGGATCTTGCCTTTCACGCGGTGATCATGGCCGGCATCGATCCGCAATACGCCAAGCACCAGCTGCTGCTGCTGACGCGCGATTGGTACATGCATCCCAATGGGCAGCTCCCGTCCTATGAATGGTCGTTCGGCGACGTCAACCCGCCGGTGCATGCCTGGGCCGCGTGGCGGGTCTACGAGATCGACCGGGAACGTAACGGTGGCCGTGCCGACCGGCCGTTTCTCGAGCGCGTCTTCCACCGGCTGATGCTGAATTTTACCTGGTGGGTCAATCGCAAGGATGTCGAAGGCCGCAACATCTTTCAGGGGGGTTTTCTCGGTCTCGACAATATCGGGATTTTCGACCGCAGCGCGCCCTTGCCCACCGGCGGTACGATCAATCAGTCGGACGGCACCGCCTGGATGGCGATGTACACGCTCAACCTGATGCGTATCGCGCTCGAATTGGCGCTCGATGATCGGGTTTACGAAGACATCGCCTCCAAATTCTTCGAGCATTTTCTCTATATCGCCGAGGCGATGAACAATATTGGCGGCTACGGGATCGGCTTGTGGGACGAAGAGGACGAGTTCTATTACGACGTGCTGCACCTCCCGGACGGCAAGCGAATACCGTTGCGCGTACGCTCGATCGTCGGGCTGATCCCGCTGTTTGCGGTGGAGGTGCTCGATGCCTCGGTCTTTGCTCGGCTGCCTTCCTTCAAGGCGCGGAGCTTATGGTTTTTGGAGCATCGGCCGCACCTGGCTCGGCTCGTGTCGCGCTGGCACGATCCGAGCGCCGGCGAAAAACACCTGTTGTCGCTGCTGCGCGGCCATCGCATGAAGCGGCTGTTGTTGCGCATGCTCGACCCGATTGCGTTCTTGTCGGATTACGGGGTGCGCTCGCTGTCCAAATTCCACGAACAGCATCCCTATGTCTTCGAGCATGCCGGTCGAAGTATCAGCGTCAGTTATGTGCCGGGGGAAGCCCGATCAGCGATATTCGGCGGAAATTCCAACTGGCGCGGTCCAATCTGGTTCCCGATCAACTATCTGATAATCGAGTCACTGCAGCGGTTTCACAGTTACTATGGCGACGATTTCAAAGTCGAATGTCCGGTCGGCTCGGGCAGGCTGATCCATTTGGGCGAGGTCGCGGTTGAGCTCGCAGCGCGGTTGTGCCGATTATTCCTGCCCGACGCGGCCGGCCGCCGGCCGGTTTTTGGGGATTCCGCGATCGAGCAAACAGATCCCGAGTTTCGAGACCATATTTTGTTTTACGAATATTTCGACGGCGACACCGGACGAGGTCTCGGCGCCGCGCACCAGACCGGCTGGACCGGCCTTGTGGCATTGCTGATCAAAATGTGCCTGTCGCTTGCTGCGACATTACCCAAAAGCAAAACCGCAGCGCCCGAGCCCGTCGCCGCGGCTGATTGGCCCGAAGCAGAATAGCGCCCGTGCGCTGTAGCAAAGCCGGTAACGAATTACTCTTGCGGTGCTCGCCGGGGGTTGAGCCC
>JAFAHP010000621.1 GCA_019237175.1 Alphaproteobacteria bacterium | reverse complement strand
AGCCCCGGGATGCCAGCGGCATTCACAGATGGGCGCCGTGAGCGTTCAGCACTCGCTCGGTTGTCGCGAGATTCTCGCGCACTGCCTGGTGGAGGTCGCCGAGGATCACCACCGCGTTCACCGCTGCCCGGCCTTGCCGTTCGGTCGACAGCGGCGCGCGCAGCGTGGTGACGGCCGGTCCCTTGATCCAGACAGGTGACTGGTTCGGGCGGGTCAGCTTTGCCAGTGGCGGGTTGACCCCCAAGCGGGACGCGAGCGCCGCGGCGTCCTCCGCGGTCACCAGCACGCCGCGATCGACACCGTGGACGTAGGTGTGCGGCCCGACGTCATGCGGATACGGCCCAGACACGAGCGTCACCGCGTTCTCGTCGACGTCCACGGCGGTCCCGTCGAGCGCCCGGATCACGATCATGCCAGCCCCCTCGTATCCCTGGAGCAAAGGGCAGCCCCGACAGGCAGACCAAGTCAAGCGAGTTGACCCGGGCTCGGCCTTCGTCGTTTGATCGGACCGCAACGGAGGAGCGGCCGATGGCGGGGATGTTGGACGGCAAAATCGCGGTCGTTACCGGTGCGGGCGGCGGCATCGGGCGAGAGATCGCGATCGCGATGGCGCGCGCCGGTGCCCGCGTGGTCATCAACGACATCGGCGCTTCGCTCTCGGGCGAAGGCCGCTCGGCGACCCCGGCCGAGGAGACCAAGCAGCTGATCGAGGGAGCCGGCGGAGCGGCCGCGATCAGCACCGATTCAGTCGCCGAATGGAGCTCGGCGCAAAAGATTGTGCAGACCGCCCTCGACCACTTCGGCGGGCTCGACGTCGTCGTCAACAATGCCGGCGTGCTGCGCGACCAGATCTTCCACCGGATGACACCCGAGGACTGGCTGAGCGTGATCTCGGTCCATCTGAACGGCAGCTTCTTCGTCAGCCGTGCCGCCGCCGATCAATACCGCAAGCAGGAGGGCGGCGCGTTCGTCCACATCACCAGCACCTCGGGGCTGATCGGCAATATGGGCCAGGCCAACTATGCCTCGGCGAAGCTCGGGATCACCGCGCTCTCGAAGGCGATCGCGATCGACATGAAGCGGTTCAACGTGCGTTCCAACTGCCTCTCGCCCTGGGCGTGGAGCCGGATGACCCAGTCGATCCCGGCCCGCACCGAGGAAGAAAGGGCGCGCGTCGCCAAAATCCAGCGGATGACCCCCGACAAGAATGCACCGATGGCGGTGTTTCTCGCCTCCGACGCGGCGCGCGAGGTGACCGGCCAGGTCTTCGGAACCCGGATGAACGAGATCTATCTGTTCAGCTCGTCGCGGCCGATCCGCAGCCTGCACAGTGCCACCGGCTGGACCGCGGAGGCCATCGCCGAGCATGCGCTGCCGGCGCTCAAGCCATCCTTCATGCCGCTCGACCGCTCGGGCGACGCGTTTTCCTGGCACCCGCTATAAAGAGAGCGTCGATGCCCAAGGTCACCTACATCGAGTACAACGGCACCGAGCATCTCGTGGAGGTGCCGATCGGCCTCTCGGTGATGCGCGGTGCGGTCAATAACAACGTACCCGGTATCGACGCGGACTGCGGCGGCGAGTGCGCTTGCGCCACCTGCCACGTCTATGTCGATCCGGCGTGGCTCGACAAGACCGGGACCCCGGTGCCGGGGTCGCAGGAGGCAAGCATGTTGAGCTTTGCCGCCGAAGGAGAATTCAATTCGCGTCTGTCGTGCCAAATTGCGATGCGCGAAGAGCTCGATGGGCTAATCGTTCGTATGCCGCAGGGACAGCACTGACGATGGGAGCGACACTGATGACCACCCAACCCCCCGACGCCTATTCGATCCCGCTCGAGGCGATCGATGTCAGTGACCCGCAGCTCTATCAAGACGACACCTGGTATCCCTATTTCGAGCGGCTGCGCCGCGAGGCCCCGGTGCATTGGTGCCGGGAGAGCCGTTTCGGCCCGTATTGGTCGGTTTCCAAATACAGGGACATCATGCAGGTCGAGGTCAACCATCATCTCTACTCGTCGGACTGCGCGATCTCGGTCCTCGACCCGCCGAAGGGCTTGGAGCGGCAGAGCTTTATCGCGATGGATCCGCCGAAGCACGACGAGCAGCGCAAGGTGGTCAGTCCAGCGGTCGCGCCGGGCAACCTCACCAACTTGGAAGGGTTGATCCGCGAGCGGACGGCTAGAGTGCTCGATGGATTGCCGCGCAACGAAACGTTCGATTGGGTCGACCGGGTGTCGATCGAGCTGACGACGATGATGCTGGCAACGCTATTCGATTATCCCTGGGATGACCGCCGCCAACTGACGTACTGGTCCGATGTCGTGATCGCCAACGTCGATGCGCCGGATTCGCCCGTGCACTCCGAGGAAGAGAAATTCGCCGAGCTGACCAAAATGACAGACGCTTTGGGCAAGCTCTTCAACGAGCGGGCGCAGCTGCCGCCCAAATTCGACCTGCTGTCGATGCTGGCGCATAATGGCGCGACGCGCGACATGCCGTACCGCGAGTTGATGGGCAACCTGTCGCTGTTGATCGTTGGCGGCAATGATACGACGCGCAACTCGATGACGGGCGGCCTTTGGGCGCTGAGCCAGCACCCACAGGAATATCAAAAATTGCGCGATGATCCGACGCTTGTGGCAACCCTGGTGCCGGAAATCATCCGGTACATCACGCCGGTCATCCATATGCGGCGCACGGCGACGCAGGAGGCCGAGCTCGGCGGCCAGCACATCCGCGTCGGCGACAAGGTGGTCATGTGGTATGTCTCGGGTAACCGCGATCCCGATGCGATCGAGGACCCCGACAATTTCATCATCGACCGGCCGCGGCCGCGTCAGCATCTGTCGTTCGGCTTCGGCATCCATCGGTGTGTTGGCAACCGGCTCGCCGAATTGCAGCTGCGCATCCTGTGGGAGGAGTTGCTGCCGCGCCATCCCGTCATCGAGGTGTTGGCGCCGCCGCGCCGTACCTACTCGAACTTCATCCACGGGATGCGCTCGATGCCGGTCCGCATCCCGTTGCACTAGCGCTGGCGCCCGCGTCAACTGTGACCGGATCACGACTTGGGAATTTTGAAGACCTGGCCGGGATAGATTTTGTCGGGGTTGCGGATCTGGTCGGGATTGGCCGAGTAGATGACCACATAGCGCGTGCCGGCACCATAGGCGCGCTGGGCGATCCGCCAGAGATTGTTGCCACGCTGAACGACATAGTTCTGGCCCGGCGCCGGCTCTACGGCAGCCGCTGGCGTGAAGGGTAGAGCGACGCGCTGGACGACCACCCCGCTGGAAGCCAACTGGTCGAGACGAAGCTCGAGTTGCCCGGGGGGAACCACATGAGACGAAGTCGCCGACCACGCGCCTGAGGCGTCCGCCGTTACCGTCGCGAGGGGCTCGTTGCCGAGGTAGACTTGGACGGTGGCGCCCGGCGCGGCGCGGCCCGACAGAACGACCCGGCCTTCCGCATCGTATTCGGCGGTGTCCATTGACAGCGCGTTCGGTTTTCCGGGCGAGGCACCTTCCGGGAGTTGCAGCACCCGGGCGGCATGTCCGGTCTGACGCGGCAATACGACGGCAAGCGCTGTCTCGCCGGCGGATTTGGCCGGCGCCGTCGGGCTGATCGACAGTGCTACCGTTTCTTCCGACTTGACCGTCGACCCGTTCTGGGAGCTTGAGGCTTCGGCGGAAAGCAGTCGGTTGCCTGAACCGATCGGCTGTTCAGGGATTAGCACCCATTCTCCGCGCCGGTCGGCGGTGACTTGGCCGATCGCCTTGTCTCCGTCGCGAACGATCACTTTCGCCCCAGGCTCGGCACGCCCGGCGATGACCACCGTCCCGGTGGGGCCGACCTTGACCACATCAAAACTCGGCGGGACGGCGGCGGCCGGCTGCACCGCTTCAGTCGGTTTGGCTAGGGCGGGCGTGGCTTCGCTCGGTGGGGCAGTAGCTTCCTCGGGCTTCGGCGGATCGCTTCGCGGCGTGCCGCCGCCGCGAAATACGACGGCACCCGCAGCGACCAGAAGCAAAACCGCCGTGGCTGATCCGATCAAAGTGCCGTACCGCACCGATCCTCGCAAATTTCGTCAAATTGCCACGCGCCAACTTTATGCTTCGGCGTAATCTCTTGCAATCTTCACAGCCTCGGCGGAAAGGGGTTGG
>JAFAHP010000318.1 GCA_019237175.1 Alphaproteobacteria bacterium | reverse complement strand
CGAGGGTCACGACAATTTCGCATTCTCGTCGGCGCTGGAGGCCCATAAGGGGCAGAAATGGGATCCCGAAACGCTGAACCAGTGGCTCGCCAACCCGCAACAATTCGCACCGGGTACCAAAATGACGTTTGCCGGCATGCCAAAAACGCAGGAGCGGGCCGACGTGATCGATTACCTGCAGAGCTTGAAATAGCGATGCTCAGATGCGTTTCGGTGATTCCCTCCCTCATCTGATCGTCTTGCCCGGCCTTGTGCCGGGCATCCACGGAAGCCGGCAAGGCGCCTGCCGCACCTCGAGGATGGCCGGGCCGACCCGCGGGTCAAGCCCGCGGGCTAAAGGCCTACCGGCCACGACGATTGACGGCGTCGTCGCTCTGCGATTTTCGCCCTAACTGGTATACCCCGCTGCCCGAGCTCGACACCTGCCTCGCGCTCGCCTCTGATCTGGCTGACGCCGCCGGGGTTGTGATTCGGCCCTATTTTCGAACTCCGCTGAAGGTCGAGGACAAGCCCGATCTGAGCCCGGTCACCGCTGCCGACCGCGCTGCCGAACACGCGATGCGTGAATTGATCGAACGTCGCTTTCCCGGCCACGGCATCATCGGCGAGGAGTTTGGGCCGGTGCGCACGGATGCCGAGTTTATCTGGGTGCTCGACCCGATCGACGGGACAAAATCCTTTATCAGCGGTGTGCCGCTGTTCGGCACTCTGATCGCGCTGACCCGCGCCGGCCACCCGATCCTCGGCGTCATCGACCAAGCGATTTTGCGCGAGCGCTGGATCGGCACTGCCGGGCGCGCCAGCAGATTGAACGGCGCCCCGATCCGTTGCCGCCCTTGCGCGGAACTGGCGGCGGCGACGCTCTTCGCCACCGCGCCCGACATGTTTCGCGGTTCGGATACAGCTGCCTTTGCGCGGGTCTCTGCGGCGGCCAAGCTAACCCGGTTTGGCGCCGATTGCTATGCCTACGGCCTGCTCGCGGCCGGTTTCATCGACGTCGTGGTTGAAGTCGGCCTCAAGCCCTACGATTTCTGCGCCATCGTCCCGATTGTCGAAGGTGCGGGCGGCATCGCCACCGACTGGCGCGGTGGCAAACTCGATCTCGACTCGGATGGCCGCGTGCTCGTCGCCGGCGACCGGCGGGTACACGCGGCGGCATTGGCACTTCTCAACGGCTGAACAGCTGATCGGTCACAAGGTTCGAGATATGAGGAAGCTATCGGCACTCGCAGCGGTGCTCGCTTTGCTGTTTTCGGCCACCGGCGCCCAGGCGGCGCCAAGCGAGGGTATGTCGCTGTTCGGCGACCTCAAATACAAACCCGGCTTTACGCATTTCGACTATACGAACCCGCAAGCCCCAAAGGGTGGGGAGATGCGGTTTTCGGCGATCGGGACCTTCGACACGTTGAACCCGTTTGTCATCAACGGTGTCCCCGCAGCCGGGATTAGCCTGATTTTCGATACGTTGTCGGCCGCATCGCAGGACGAGCCGGCGAGCGGATACGGGCTCGTCGCCAAGACCATCGATCTCGCTCCGGACAAATTGTCGGTGCTCTACACGCTGCGCAAGGAGGCGCGGTTTCACGACGGCACGCCGATCACCCCGGTCGACGTGATCTGGACGTTCGAGGAATTGCGCAGCACGGGACAGCCGCATTACCGCTCTTATTACGGCGATGTCACCAAAGTCGAGGCGGAGGGTGACCACGGGGTGCGCTTTTATTTCAAATCGACAAAAAACCGAGAATTGCCGCAAATCCTCGGCGAGATGCCGGTATTGTCCAAAGCCTATTGGTCGGGCCGGGATTTCGCGAAGACGACGTTGACCCCGCCGCTTGGCAGCGGTCCTTATACGATCGCGTCGGTCGATCCCGGACGCTCGATCACCTATCGCCGGGTCAAGGATTATTGGGGTGCGGATATCCCGGTCAGTAAAGGTCGCTACAACGTCGACACGATCCGCTACGACTATTATCGCGATGCGACGATCGCACTCGAAGCTTTCAAGGCCGGCCAATACGATGTTCGTCAGGAGAACTCGTCGAAAGCGTGGGCCACGGGCTACGACTGTCCGGCGTTGCGCGCCAGCCTCATAAAAAAGGAACAGATCCCGAATGGGCTGCCGAGTGGCATGCAGGGTCTTGGCTACAATCTGCGCCGGCCGATCTTTCAGGATCCGCGGGTGCGCGAAGCTCTCGCCTATGGCTTCGATTTCGAATGGTCGAACAAGAATTTGTTCTACGGTGCCTACCAGCGCACCCGCAGCTATTTCGACAATTCCGAATTGGCTGCGACCGGCGTGCCGCAAGGTGAGGAATTGAAAATCCTCGACAAATTCCGTGGCCAAATCCCCGACCTCGTGTTCACGACCGAATACAACCCGCCGAAATATGACGGCTCCGGTAATATCCGCGATGGGCTGCGCCGGGCGCTCAAATTGCTGATGGAGGCCGGATGGACCTTCAAGGACGAAAAGCTGGTCAATGCCAAGACCGGCGAGCCGTTCGAGTTCGAGATCCTGCTCGAAGACCCGCAATTCGAGCGCATCGTGCTGCCTTTCGCTGACAATTTGAAGCGCATGGGAATCACGGCACGGGTGCGCACCGTCGACGCCGCGCAATACGAACGGCGGATGGAAACCTTCGACTACGATATGACCGTCGTCCTGTTTCCGGAATCGCTGTCGCCCGGCAACGAGCAGCGCGATTTTTTCGGATCGCGCGCCGCCGACGAGCACGGCAGCCAGAATGTTCTTGGGATCAAGAGCCCGGTGATCGACGCCCTGATCGAGGAATTGATCCGCTCGCCCGACCGAACCAGTCTCATCGCCCATACCAGAGCGCTCGATCGGGTGTTGCAATACGGTTATTACGTGATCCCGAATTTCCATCTGGCAGCGTTTCGCGTCGCCTATTGGGACAAATATCGCCGGCCCGCGATCGCTCCCAAATACGCGGTAGGCTTTGATACGTGGTGGGTCGATCAAGGTGCCGAAAAGTCGGTCGAAGCCAGAAAAGGCGAAGTGACAAAGCAGTGATGCGCTCACGCGATAGTGCCCGCCCCTCACCCCAACCCTCTCCCGGCCTGCGGGGAGAGGGAGGGACCCGCGCAGCGGGAGGGTGAGGGGCAATCAGGGCGGCACGGCCATATGCTCGCCTACGCGCTAAGACGGGTATTGCTGATTATCCCGACCCTGTTCGCGATCATGGTGATCAACTTCGTAATCGTGCAAGCGGCACCCGGCGGGCCGGTCGAACAGATGATCGCCAGGCTCAAGGGCCAGTCGGTCGCGGCCACCGAACGGGTCAGCGGCGGCAGCGGCGAGATGAGGATGCCGAGCGTTGCGGCGGCTGCGGCCAATTCGCGCTATCGCGGTGCGCGCGGCCTCGACCCGGCGTTGATCAAGGAGCTCGAAAAGCAGTACGGCTTCGACAAGCCGCCATTGACCCGATTTCTACTGATGATGCGCAACTACCTGACCTTTGATTTTGGGAACAGCTTTTTCCGCGACCAGCGGGTCGTTGAGCTGATCAAGTCCAAACTGCCGGTATCGATCTCGATCGGGCTATGGACGACTCTCGTCACCTATCTGGTCTCGATCCCGCTTGGCATTCGCAAAGCGGTGCGGGATGGCAGCCGGTTCGATGTTTGGACCAGCGCGGTGATCATCGTCGGTTATGCG
>JAFAHP010000284.1 GCA_019237175.1 Alphaproteobacteria bacterium | reverse complement strand
CCGACACCGTGAAACTTCCTGACCGGAAGGGTCTCGACGAACGCCGGCCCCATCTCGGGCGTGATGACGAAGAGCCCGTCGGGCTTGCGGTGATCCGAGGCAAGCTTGGCGAGGAACTTGTTGTAGGAGACGCCGGCCGAGGCGGTGAGCTCGGTCTCGGCACGGATCCTGGCCCGGATCTCTTCCGCGATCTGTGTCGCCGAGGTCATGCCCTTGTGGTTTTCGGTCACATCGAGATACGCCTCGTCGAGCGACAAGGGCTCGATGATCGGGGTGTATTCGGCAAAGATCTCGCGGATTTGAAGCGAGATCGCCCGGTAGACGTCAAATCGCGGGTTCACGAAGATCAGATTTGGACATTTCCGTTTGGCGGTGACCGACGGCATCGCGGAGTGCACGCCAAACTTACGGGCTTCGTAGCTCGCGGCCGCAACGACGCCGCGCTCCCATGGTCCGCCGACCGCGACGGGCTTCCCGCGCAGCTCCGGATTGTCGCGCTGTTCGACCGATGCGTAGAACGCGTCCATATCGACATGGATGATTTTGCGCGAACCCGCCGCCAACTCGGCCGGTGGACCCTCCGCACGCTCCGTGGCTACCATTTCCGTCCTCTGGGGTTCCCCATTTTGGTGCGAGCACGGCTGCCGGTTACGAGATCTCCCGTTTTCGGTAGCTATCCTCCGATGCGGATCCGAAAATCAACGCTGAACCACCGCAGGATCAAGCTCCGAGGCTGCGCGCACCGAGGCCGATAAACGGTTAGCCCGGATTCAGCGCCGTCAACGCTCTGTCCAGAGTGTCAACGATGCGGTCGCATTCAGCGCGGGTGATGACCAAAGGCGGGCAGAGGGTAATGGTATTGCCATAGCCGCGCCCGCCGCCGGACCGGCCGACGATCACGCCATTGTCGCGGCAAAAATCGACCATCCTGCCAATCGCCGCCGCGTCCACCGGCTCCTTGGTCGTGCGATCCTTGACCAGCTCCACACCAATCAGCAGGCCCTTTCCGCGCACATCGCCGACGATCGCGTGGCGCATCAAGCCGCGCACGCCGTCGAGCAGATAGGCCCCGGTCTCCGCCGCGCGGTCGACGAGCCGTTCGGTTTCGATGATCTCGATGTTGCGCAAGGCGACCGCGGCCGCGGCCGGATGTCCGCCATAGGTATTGACCTGGAACACCTGCCGGTTCTCCGCCGGATCGCCATAGAAACTGTCGAAAACGCTGTTCTTCACCACTGTCGCGGCGATCGGCAAGTAGGCGCTGGAGATCCCTTTGGCGACGGCGACGATGTCGGGCGACACCCCGTAGTGCTGATGGGCAAACATCTTGCCGGTGCGCCCGAAGCCGTTGATGACCTCGTCCACGTGCAACAGGATGCCGTATTTGCCGCACAGGACTTCGACCTCCGACAGGTATTCGTCCGGTGGCACCGCGACGCCGACGCCGCTCATGATCGGCTCGACGATCACCTCGGCCACCGTCTCGGGCCCTTCGCCGAGGATCGTGTTCTCGATATTCTTGACACAGGCCAGCCCGCAGCTCGGGTAGCTCAGGCCGAACGGGCAGCGATAGCAATAGGGCTGGGCGACATGGACGAAGTCGCCCGAAAACGGCTCGAACTTGGCCTTGCGCTCGCCCATGCCGCCGGCATCCAGGGTGGCGAGCGTGGTGCCGTGATACGCGAAATAGCGGCCGATGGTCTTGAAACGATAGTGGTCCGGATATTCATGCTTCATGTACTGCCTGGCGATCTTGAACCCGGCTTCGTTCGCCTCGGAACCGGAGTTGACAAAGTAAGTGTGGTAGCCGCCGCCCATGAGCCCGTTGACTTTCTCGGCCAGCGCCGCCGCCGGCAGGTTCATCGCCGTGTGCGGGAAGTACGACAGTTGCCGCATCTGCTCGGCGGCGACCTCGGCCAGCTCGGTGCGTCCGTAGCCGATGTTGACGCACCATAACCCGGCCATGGCGTCGAGATAGCTGGTGCCGTCGGCATCGACGATCGTCGAACCGTCGCCGCCGGTGACCACCATCTGTCTGGTTTCCAACGCCCGGTGCTGAACGATCGGATGCAGGACGTTTCCGAGATCCTGGCGCACGACGGCGTCGCGCAATGCCGGATCGGGAGTGTTGGAAAGTGGCATAACTGACCTCTTAAGGTGTTACGGGCGGGTCCCTGAATTAATACCTCGTTGCGGAAGTCGGCGCATGCGTCACCGCAGGGCGCAAGTCGATGAGAGGTTCGACGGCGCGGCCAATTACCTCGCCCCGCTTGCGGGGAGAGGTCGAAAGCTGCGCGTAGCGCAGCTTCCGGGTGAGGGGGAATCTTCGGCCGCCATTTTTTGGCTGTTGTGCGGTCGCAGCATGCCCCTCACTCCAACCCTCTCCCCGCATGCGGGGAGAGGGAGATGGATTTCACCCGCGGATTTTGCGCTCGGCGATCCAGGAGGATACCGCGTCATAGCAATTGGCCAGGTAATACTCGGCGATGTCATCGGCGGTGGTGTTCCAAACGCCGTCACGGCCGAGGATGTACCGTAACGCTTCATCCAGGTACTTGGCGGCGCTGGGACGGCCAATATTGTGCGGGTGCAGCGCCAGACACATGACCCGCCCGTTCTCCGCCCCTTCTCGATAGAGTGTGTCGAACTGGTCCTTGATCATCTGCAAGAAGTAATCGGCTTCACGATTCCAGGCCAGCATCCCGGCATCGTTGGTCTGGCCCGTGTAGGGTACATAAATGAATTTCTGGCCGCCCCGCACATTGATCGGCCATGGCTGGTCGTCGATGATCCACGACGTGTGATAAAGGCAGCCCGCCTCGGCCATCAGATCATCGGTCCGGACCGTATAGCCGGCACCGCCGCCGAGCCGCCCTTTCAGGCGTTTGCCGGTCATCTCCTGCAAATGGGTGATAAAGTCCTGCCAATAGGCTCGCTCTTGCTCCTCGGTGTAGTCGTAGATCGGCCGGCTGTTATAGAGACCATGCGCCATGTAGTCCCAGTCGGCCGCGATCATGGCGTCCTTGATCTCGGGAAAATGGTCCAGAAGCTCGAGATTGAGACAGCAGCAGGCG
>JAFAHP010000789.1 GCA_019237175.1 Alphaproteobacteria bacterium | reverse complement strand
TTTTCTCGTCGAAGCGATCCGCTGGCGCGACTATCCGATCGTCCAGAACTTGATCATGTACATCGCCATCATAGTCGTTTTGGTCAATTTTACGGTAGATATGCTGTACGCGGTCCTCGATCCGCGCATCAAATATTCGGGATAAACCGGGCATGAATTGCGACATTCGATTTAGGTCGTTCGTGACTGGCCCTTTTTCCTCCTATCCTTGCACACCGGGGAGAGAAGGTAGAGTGAGGGGGGCCGACGGTCGATTCTGCAGAAGCCCACCTCACCCTTCCCGGGCTCGCGCGCCGGGGCCCCTCCCTCTCCTCCCTGAAGGGCGGAGAGGGACTTTGGAGGAACCGCAGTGAGCACGATCGATTACCGCGCGGAGCTTGCCAGGGCCGGGGCCAATGTCGACGGCAGCTGGAGTGCCGCCCGCTTTTTTGTCCGGCGCTACCCGCTCGGCGCCGCCGGCGCCGCGATCATGGCGGTGTTTGTTGCCGCGGCGATTTTCGCGCCGTTGATCACGCTCTACGATCCGCTGACCACCAATGCCGCGCTGTCCCTGGCGCGGCCGAGTGCGGCGCATTGGCTGGGCTGCGATTTCATGGGCCGCGATGTGTACAGCCGCATCATCTATGGCGCCCGCATCTCGCTGGCGGTCGGTCTTGGCTCGTTGGGCTTGGGGCTCACGTCAGGCGTCATCATCGGGCTCACCTCCGGCTATCTCGGCGGCTGGATCGATTTGGCCGCGCAACGCCTGATCGACATCCTCCAATCGTTACCGTTGCTCGTTATGGCATTGTTGATGACCGCCTCGCTTGGGCCCTCGCTCCGCAACACGATCATCGCGATCTCGATTGCGCTGATCCCCTCGTCGGCCCGCGTCGTCCGCGCCAACACCCTCTCGCTGCGCGAGCAGCCTTTTGTCGAATCGGCAAGAGCGATCGGCATGAGCGACACACGGATCGCGTTTCGGCACGTGCTCCCCAACACTCTGGCGCCGCTGATCGTGTTGGCGACGGCGCAACTGGGCGCCACCATCCTGATCGAGGCGGCGCTGTCTTTCTTGGGGCTGGGTGTTCCGGAACCGCATCCGTCCTGGGGGCGCATGCTGTCCGAGTCGGCGGCCGAATATGTCCGTACCGCACCGTGGCTCGTGATCTTTCCCGGCATCACGATCAGCGCTGTCGTCTTTGGCACCAACCTCTTGGGCGATGCGGTGCGCGATATACTCGACCCCCGCCAGCGCGGCTGAGGCCCCGCCATGCCGGCGCCGGGCGACAATTCCCTCAAGGTGCTCGAAGTCGAGGGGTTGCGCACCTACCTGTTTACCCGCTCGGGCGTCGTCAAAGGGGTCGACGACGTGTCGTTCTCGCTCCACCGCGGCGAGACTTTGGCGGTGGTCGGCGAGTCCGGTTGCGGCAAGTCGATGACGGCGTTGTCGATCATGCGTCTCGTGCCCGAGCCACCGGGTCGCATTGTCGACGGCCGCATTCTCCTCGACGGGCAGGATCTCGTCCGCCTCGACGAAGGTGCAATGCGCGACATTCGCGGCAACCGCATCTCGATGATCTTCCAGGAGCCGATGACCTCGCTGAACCCGGTGCTGACCATCGGCAGCCAGATCGGCGAGGCGTTGCGCTTGCATCAGAAATTGTCCAAACGGGCGGCGGCGGATAAGGCGGTGGAGATGCTGCGCCTGGTCAAAATCCCGGAGCCGGCGCAGCGGGCGCGCGAATATCCGCATCAGCTGTCGGGCGGGATGCGGCAGCGTGCGATGATCGCGATGGCGCTCGCCTGCAATCCGCGGGTGCTGATCGCCGATGAGCCGACGACCGCCCTCGACGTCACGATCCAGGCCCAGATTTTGGATCTGATCCTCGAATTGCAGGGCCAGCTTGGCACCGCGATCATTCTGATCACTCACAACCTCGGCGTCGTAGCCGAGACTGCCCAGCGCGTGATTGTCATGTATGCGGGGCGCAAAGTCGAAGAGGCTGACGTCGAAGCGTTGTTTGAGGGCGCGCTTCATCCCTACACCCATGGTCTGTTGGCCTCGATCCCGCGGCTCGCGGTGATGGGTGGTCGGGTGGGCTCCGGCAACGCGCGCCTCAAGGAAATTCCGGGGATGGTGCCGGCGCTGAGCAATCTGCCATCGGGCTGCACTTTTGCACCGCGCTGCGCCTTTGCCGACGAGCGCTGCCGCGCGCAGTTTCCGCCTTACGAAGAGATCAGGCCCGAACATTGGGTGGCGTGCTGGCATGCGGACGATTTGTATGGCGGCAATTCCTGACGTCGCCGGTGCAGACGGCGCGGTCGAACCGGCGCCGTTGCCGGCTCCCGCTGTTCCGGTCGTCGAGGTTGCTGGGCTCAAAAAGTATTTTCCCGTAAAAAAGGGGCTCCTTCGGCGCACCGCGGGCTATGTCCGCGCCGTCGACGGTGTCAGCTTTTCAATTGCGCGCGGCGAGACCCTGGGTCTTGTCGGCGAATCCGGTTGCGGCAAATCGACGGTGGCGCGCACCCTGCTGCGATTGCTCGAACCGACGTCGGGGACGATCAAGCTCAACGGTCACGACATCACCCAGCTCGGCAAGAGCGCGATGCGGCCGCATCGCCGGCAGATGCAGATCATCTTTCAGGACCCGTTCTCATCCCTAAACCCGCGCATGTCAGCCGGTGACATCGTCGGCGAACCGTTGCGGATTCACGGCATCGCCAAGGGCAAGCAACGCGAAGAACGGGTGGCGACGTTATTCGAGCAAGTCGGGCTGCGGCGCCAGCAGATGACAAGCTTTCCGCACCAGTTTTCCGGCGGTCAGCGTCAACGCATCTGCATTGCCCGGGCGTTGGCGCTCAGTCCGCAGCTGATCGTCGGCGACGAGCCGGTCTCGGCGCTCGACGTTTCGATCCAAGCGCAAGTCATCAACCTGATGATGGATCTGCAGCGCGAACAGAACCTGTCCTATTTGTTCATCGCACACGATCTCGCCGTCGTCGAGCACATCAGCCACCGCATCGCGGTCATGTATCTCGGGGGGATCGTCGAATACGCCGACAAGGAGACGCTGTTCAAAAATCCGCTCCACCCCTACACCGAGGCGTTATTGGCGGCGGTTCCGATTCCCAACCCGCGGTTGAAGCGCAAAAAGCCGCTGTTGCAGGGCGATGTTCCGAGCCCGATCAACCCGCCGCCGGGCTGCACATTCCATACCCGCTGCCCGTACGCCGAAGCGCGCTGCAGGCTCGAAGCCCCGGCTCTGCGCGAGGTTAGCCCTGGCCACCATGTCGCGTGCCACCTGCGCTGAGCCATACGAAGCAGCCCTGGGGTGCGCTGTTCTGTCCTCCGCTACTGCAGGATGGTGCTGGGCGCAGAGGCTGGGCGAATCCGGCTGGCCGGCGCACCAATCCCTTGTCGTTTCCGCGCAAGCAGCCCCCGGGTTACGCGAGCGAAGGCCCCTCGGTGCTGAGCGCGGGGCTGGAATTTCAGTCGCTCATCCTGGATCTCCGCTTGCGCTGGGCTTCGAATGCCTGGTTCGAGGGCATTCTTGCCCAGCCTCTTCGCG
>JAFAHP010000665.1 GCA_019237175.1 Alphaproteobacteria bacterium | reverse complement strand
CACCGGTATCTGCGGGTTCAGGATATAAAAGACAAAGGCCGTGCCGAGACCGCCGATGCCGCACAGGAACGGCAGCCAGCGCACCACAAAGGGCACGCTCTCCGCCGCCGCGAGCGAGTCGTGACCGGGCAGGACAAGGATCGCGGTTTTCCAGAAATTATCGCGCCCCTGGCCGACGAAATCAGTGTCGAGAAGCCCGCCGAGAACCGCGGCGCCAGTCGCCAAGACAATCAGCGGGATCAGCATGACCCACGGGGCCTCGTGGGCATGATGCATCGTCTCTTCGGGCGCCCGCGGCTCGCCGTGAAAAGTCATGAACATCAGCCGACCGATATAAAAGGCAGTCATAAACGCCGCGATGGTCCCCAGCACCCAGCCATATCGGCCCACCGCCGCCCCCGATGCCCAGGCGGCGTCAAGGATTGTGTCCTTTGACCAATAGCCGGAGAAAGGCGGGATGCCGCTCAACGACAGCGCGCCAATCCACATCGTCACATAGGTGATCGGAATCTTCCGCCACATCCCACCCATGCGGCGCATATCCTGGTCACCACCCAACGCGTGAATGACCGCGCCACTGCACAAAAATAACAAGCCCTTAAAAAACGCGTGAGTGAACAGATGGAAGATGCTGGCCGAATACGCCGAAACGCCGGCGGCGACGAACATGTAGCCAAGCTGGCTGCAGGTCGAGTAGGCAATAACTCGCTTTATGTCATTCTGCGCCATACCGACACTGGCAGCAAAAAACGCGGTCGTCCCGCCGATCACGCCAACGGCGACGAGCGCCGTCGCAGCGTATTCGAAAATCGGCGACAACCGTGCCACCATGAAAACCCCGGCGGTGACCATTGTCGCGGCATGGATCAACGCGGAAACCGGAGTCGGCCCCTCCATGGCGTCGGGCAACCAGGTGTGCAGCGGAACCTGGGCCGATTTCCCCATCGCGCCGATAAACAGCAGGATGCATGCCAGGTTCAGCGAATCAACGCGCCAGCCGAGAAAACTCATCGTTGTGCCGACCATCTTCGGCGCGGCACCGAAAACGGCGGGGAAACTCAGGGTGCCAAAGATTACAAAGATCGTGAAAATGCCTAGCGAAAAGCCGAAATCACCTACCCGGTTGACGATAAAGGCTTTGATTGCCGCGGCATTGGCGGAAGGCCGGTCGTACCAGAAACCGATTAGCAAATAAGACATCAGGCCGACGCCTTCCCAACCGAAAAACAGCTGCAGGAAGTCGTTCGATGTGACCAGCGCCAGCATAAAGAACGTGAATAGGCTCAGATAAGCCATAAAGCGCGGGATCGATTTGTCCTCGGCCATATAACCGATGGAATAAACATGGACCATGGACGACACGATCGTGACGACGAGGATCATTACGCCACTCAAAGTGTCGAGCCGGATCGACCAAGTCACATTGACACCGCCGGCGACAATCCATCTGAACAGCGGGATGATCTGCGGTTCGGACATCGCCAGGATGTCGCGGAACACCACGATCCCGAGCGCCGCGGCTGCCAACAGGGCGCCACACGTGATCACCTGCGAGCCGCGGTCGCCAACCGCCCGACCAAAAAATCCGGCAATGATAGCCGCGACCAGCGGCAGAAAGACGATGGCGATCGCCACGACGTCAGCGCTCATTCGATCCCCGGTCGAACTCTGCGCGGTTCATCGGCATTCGCGCTGCGCCAGCTGCGATATCTGCAAACGAACGCGGTGAACACTCAGCATCGGATCCCCCCGTCCCCTCAACCCTTCATCATATTGATGTCCTCGACCCGAATAGTGCCGCGATTACGAAAGTAAACCACAAGAATGGCGAGCCCGATCGCTGCTTCCGCCGCTGCCACGGTCAGTACAAACATCGCAAAAGCTTGCCCAATCAGGTCACCGCGAAACACTGAAAAGGCTACCAGATTGATGTTGACAGCCAGCAACATCAACTCGATGGACATCAGGATGATTATTACATTCTTACGGTTCAAGAAGATACCAAAGACCCCGAGCGTAAACAGGATCGCACCGACTGTAAGATAGTGGGCAAGGCCGATTGCCATCACACTTTCTCGCCGACGGGCACTTTGACAACTTCTACCGATTGCGCGCGCGTGCGAGCGATTTGGGTGGCAATGGATTGCTTGCGAGTATCCGCGCGACGACGCAGGGTGAGGACGATCGCGCCGATCATGGCCACCAGCAGGATCAGCCCCGCCGCCTGAAAAGCAAACAGATACCTCGTGTAGAGAATGTCGCCAAGCGCCCGCGTATTGCTGATCGCGGTGGCGCCGGCGGGGGCCACCGCGCCAACGATCGTCACCGGCACGGCCCAACTGACAGCTATAAAGATCAGTTCGGCGAGCAGGATCATTCCGACGAACGCACCGATCGGCAGATAGCGGACAAATCCGCTGCGCAACTCGCGGAAATCGATGTCAAGCATCATGACGACAAACAAAAACAACACAGCGACCGCGCCGACATAAACAATAACCAGGATCATTGCTAAGAATTCAGCGCCAATCAGCACGAAAAGAGCAGCCGTGTTGAAAAAGGCGAGAATCAGAAACAGCACCGAATGCACGGGATTGCGGGCCGCCACTACGGCGGCCCCCGCGCCGACCGCGGCGAGCGAAAAGATGTAAAAGAGAACCGTCTGAACGATCATAGGCGACGCCCACACCTACGACCGTGCTCAGCGCCCTTGGCATTGCAGGCCGAAAAGAAGAGCGCAGTTGCCTCCCCTCGCCTGTTTCGCATACGGGCGAGGCTCAAGGCGGAGCCGCGAAGGCGAGCGCGGAGGAATTGGCGACTTGCCATATTCACCGGTACGGGGCGTCGAGCGCGAGGTTCTTGGCGATCTCGGCCTCCCAGCGGTCACCATTGTCGAGCAATTTCTGTTTGTCGTAGAACAACTCTTCGCGAGTTTCGGTGGCGAATTCGAAGTTTGGCCCTTCGACGATCGCATCGACCGGGCAGGCCTCCTGGCAATAGCCGCAATAGATACATTTCGTCATATCGATGTCGTAGCGCGTGGTGCGCCGGCTACCGTCGGCGCGCGGTTCGGCCTCGATCGTGATCGCCAAGGCCGGACAGATTGCCTCGCACAATTTGCACGCGATGCAGCGCTCTTCGCCATTCGGGTATCGGCGCAGCGCGTGCTCACCGCGAAAGCGGCTACTCAGCGGACCTTTCTCATAAGGGTAATTCACCGTGACCGTACCTTTGAACATGTAGCGCAGCGTTAGCGCGAGCCCCGAGAGCAACTCGCTCAACAATACGCCGCGCGCGGTCAATGCCATCGCTCGCCTCCTTTCGCCTCGTCCTGGCGCTCAGCGCGCTGTCGCCCATCCGGTGGCGGTCAGAACGCCAGCCGTCAGGACCAGGTAGAACAGGGAAAACGGCAGAAACACCTTCCAACCGAGCCGCATCAGCTGGTCATAGCGGAAGCGCGGGAAGGTGGCACGCACCCATAGAAAGACGAACGCCAACACCGCGATCTTGGCGAAGAACCAGATCCATCCTGGGACCCAAGTGAATGGCGGTACCCCGAACGGCGCCAACCAGCCACCGAAAAACAGGACGCTGGTCATCGCGCTGATGAGGATCATGTTAGCGTATTCGCCGAGATAGAAGAGCGCAAACGCCATCGCTGAATATTCGACAAAATAGCCAGCCACCAGTTCGCTCTCGCCCTCGACGATGTCGAACGGGGCGCGGTTGGTTTCCGCCAGACCCGAGATAAAAAAGACGACCGCCATCGGCAGCAGCGGCACGACGAACCAAACGGTGCGCTGCGCCTCGACGATTTTGCCCAGGTTCAGCGAACCGGCGCACAGCAGCACGGTCACCAGCACAAAGCCGATCGCGACCTCATAGGACACCATCTGCGCCGCCGAGCGCAGCGCACCCAAAAACGCATAGCGCGAGTTGGACGCCCAGCCGGCGAGGATGATGCCATAAACCCCGAGCGAGCTGATGGCGAATAAGTAGAGGATGCCGACATTAATGTTGGCGATGACCGCACGCGCGCCGAACGGGATCACCGCCCAGGCAACGAGACTCAGCGTGAACGTCACCAGCGGCGCTACGATAAAAACCAGCCGATTGGCACCGCTCGGTATCACCGTCTCTTTGATCAGCAGCTTCAGACCATCGGCAAACGGCTGTAGCAATCCGAAAGGGCCGACGACATTGGGTCCTTTTCTCAATTGCGATAGCGCCAGCACCTTGCGTTCGAAATAGGTCAGGTAAGCAACCGCGATCAGCAACGGCACAACCACCGCCAGCACTTCGCCGGCGGTGATGATCGTCACCCCTGGATAACCGGTCCAAAAGCTATCCATCGGTGCCCATCCGCGCCGGCAATTCGCCGTGATGCACCAGAAAAACTTCGCTGCACTCCGCCATCGTGACGCTCGCCCGGCTGATCGGGTCGGTGCGATAGAAATCGGCGATCGGATAGGTGAAAGGCGTCTGGTCGACTGGTCCGGGCCGACCGAACTCGCCCCACTCTGCAGCCCTCAGCTGATCCGCCTCGGCGAACGTCGGATGGACACGGTGCAGCCGTTCGCGCAGCGCGGCGAGGCTGTCATAAGGGAGGGGCCGACCAACCGCGCCGGAGAGTGCGCGGATGATTTTCCAATCCTCGCGCGCATCGCCGGGTGGAAACGTCGCCCGCCTGCCGAGTTGCACACGACCCTCGGTATTGACGTAGCTTCCATCCTTTTCAGTGTAGGCCGCCCCCGGCAAAATCACGTCGGCACGCGAGGCGCCGCGGTCGCCGTGATGGCCCTGATACACAACAAAGGCAGAACCGAGATCCTCAGCGTCGATTTCGTCGGCGCCGAGCAGGTACAGCACCTCGATCCGGCCCGACCGGCAACCTTCGACGATGCCCGCGACATCGTGCCCGCCTGGCCCCGGCACAAAGCCGAGATCGAGCCCGCCGACCCGCGCCGCGCCGCGATGCAGGACATTAAAGCCGTTCCAGCCCGGGCGTATCAAACCATCGTTCTCGGCGATAGCCCGGGCCGTCGCCAATATCTGGGCGCCGTCGCCGCGTGCGAGTGCCCCCTGTCCAACAACCACCATCGGCTTTTTCGCCGCTCGCAACCGATCGCACCAGGCATGCTCGCCGGCGGCGACCGCAGCCAAAGCCGCGCCGCCTTGCCCCAACATCTCGACCGGGTAGCCGAGATCGACAGGCGGTCCGATCGCGGCGATGCTGAAGCCGCCCTGCAAGAAGCGCTTGCGCAACCGCGCATTTACCAGAGGTGCCTCCCAGCGCGGGTTGGTGCCGATCAGCAGGCAGATATCGGCCTCGTCGATGCCGGCGATCGTCGTATTGAACAGATAGCCGGACCGGCAGCGCGTATCGAGCTTCGCCCCATCCTGGCGGCAGTCGAGGCTCGTAGCCCCGAGCGCAGTCAACAACTCTTTTAGCGCGAACATTGCTTCGGCGTCACATAGATCGCCGGCGATTGCGCCGATGCGCTCACCGGGAACATTCTTCAGCCGGTCGGCAACGCTATCGAGCGCCTGCTGCCAGTCTGTCTCCTGCCAGGCGCCACGTCGACCGGCGTAAGGACGGTCGAGCGGCCGCCGACGCAACCCGTCGATTGCATAACGCGTCTTGTCGGAAATCCACTCTTCGTTGATTGCCTCATTAATCCGCGGCAGCACACGCAAAACTTGACCGCCGCGCGAGTCGATCCGGATGTTGCTGCCGACACCATCGAACACGTCGACAGACTCGGTCTTTGCCAATTCCCAAGGACGCGCCGTAAAGGCATAGGGTTTCGAAGTCAATGCGCCGACCGGGCACAAGTCGATGATGTTGGCAGACAATTCACTGCCAAGCGCCCGCTCGATATAGGTAGTGATCTCCATATCTTCGCC
>JAFAHP010000520.1 GCA_019237175.1 Alphaproteobacteria bacterium | reverse complement strand
CTCTCGCGTCGCGGTGACAAGCTGCAGCATTTGCGCGGCGCGCTGGTCTGCGATTTTTGCGCTCGCTTCGCTGTCCCACGCGATCTGGCCCCATTGTTTAGCTTGACCGAGCAATTCCTGCTTGCTGTCGGACCCAACCTCGAGCGGGCCTAGCAGGTCGAGGCACCCGTCGACCAGCTGATCCGGGCTCAGTGTGCCATGCGCCTTCAACCGGTTGATGATCGCCTGAACGCCGGGCAGCGAGGTGTCGCCGACCTTTTCAGCCACGAAGTTGACGCGGGCCATCAGCGAGCCGCTGTTGATCCATTCCTTGCCGGTGTGCCACCCTTCGACCGAAGGCGGATTGAGCATCTCCTGACCCATATAGCCGGGGTGTTTTGCCAGCTCGCCAAATCCGGGGGCCGGGTGCTCGTGGCCGCCGACCAACCGCAGCGTCCCCACCACGACCTCGGCGGGGGATTTCATGTGCTGGTATCGGGCATTCTTGAAGAAGTCCGAGTTGAACAGCACGCGCAGCACCGGCTTCATGTCGAACTTCGCATCGCGAAATGCGCCGACCAGCGTGTCGATCGCCTTCTGGTCTTGCGGCGGCTCGATCGGCCAAGCCGGCACTTGCGGCTCGTCGGCCACAAAGAAGTTGTAGAGGTGCCGGCATATGAACTTCCCGCAGGCCGGCTGCTGAACGATGATGTCGATGATGTCTTCGCCGTTAAAGCGGCCCTTGTGGCCGAGGAACTCCTTTTCTCCGTCATCGTGATCTTCGGGACGGTACTCAAACTGCCACGGAAACCGGCCATAGGGTGCGCGCGGGATTTTGGTCGCGAAGGTCCAGCCGGTGAAGGCCCGGGAACACTCGCGCACATCTTTCTCGGTGTAGTTGCCGGCGCCGAGGCTGAACAGCTCGAGCAATTCGCGGCCCCAATTCTCGTTGACCGCCATGCCGTGGTTCTGCTGGTTGTCGAGCCAGAAGATCATGGTCGGGTTTTTGGCGACGTCGAGCAAGAGATCGCGGTAGTTGCCCAGACCCCGCTCTCGGAACAGATAAATCTGCGTGAGCAGCGCATCGCCATTATCTACTTTGGAATTGCCGGTGGCGAAGACGTGGTGCCAGAACAGCGCCATCTTCTCTTCGAGCGGCCGCTGGGTGTTTACCAGATGGTACATCCAGTTGATTTGGGCGCCAGGCGGCATGCCGCCGGGGAGCAATGACGCCGGCTGATAGCGAAGCAGATCATAGATGTCGG
The DNA here is from genome assembly GCA_019237175.1 of Alphaproteobacteria bacterium. Lineage (GTDB taxonomy): Bacteria > Pseudomonadota > Alphaproteobacteria > ATCC43930 > CGMCC-115725 > AP-15. The sequence goes on along the minus strand of JAFAHP010000520.1, from coordinate 1,211 downwards.
CCGGCGGCTCGGTCTCGGGATTTAGCAGCTCCTCGACCGTAGCCTCGTAGCCCTTGGCCACCCGCGCTTCAAGCTCGTCGCGGGTCGCGCCAAAGCCCGCTCGCCGCATCAGATGCGCCATCAAAGCGATATCTTCCTGATAAGCCATCTTGCGTTCTCCTCCTTGTCGTGTTGGTGGTGCGGTAAGTCACCCTCTGATCGCTGTCGCTTGTCGGGAGTGTGCTCTGGGGTCTGGCAAGGCCAGCCGCGACGATAGCGCGGATTTGCTCGGAGGTTCCATGAAATCCACCCCAAGCCGGTCTGCCCCGAGCCAGCACTGACTGAACCCGCGAGGCAAAAACCGAGCGGCTGCGGGCGACCTATCCCTTGAAGGGACTTTATCCTGGGAGAGGGAGCTGTCAAGCAGAGAGGGACAAGTTGGGCAGCGGCTCAATTTCAACGAGCGAACGGTCGTCCGTTCCGCGGCGGCTTGCGGCGCGCGCGCCCACCGTGGGGCGCGTGACCGCACCGCCAGGGTTCGGTGTCGGGCTGCGGCAGACCATGAACCGATCGTCACCCCACCGGTTATGGGCGCGATCGCCGACCGCCGCGGCGCTGGCCAGTGCTTTGTCATTCTCGGCCCCGTTTTGATCGTGTTGCGCAAGCCGGTCACCCGTGATCACCGGCGGGCTGCTCAGACCGCAACAAATCAGGCGGAGCCGAGCTTAAGTGACTGAGGCTCGCCGCGATCCCTTTATCGGCAGGTCGGTCCCGTGCCAGAGTCCCCTGACCGGTGCGCGGTTGCCGCTTTGGCATGAGCCTTGATCCGACACCCGCGCTGCGCGCACTTCGTCGGCGAGCGGTGCTGCGAGGTCGAGCGTCTCGATCTCGAACGGTGCCGAGCGGACCGGCACTACCGCGGCGGTGATCTTCATCTGGGCGCTCCTCAAGCTCGCGCAGATCGAAACTCCTAACCGTGCCTGGAGCGAGCCGTCCACAGCTGCCCCACTGCGGCCATCGCCTAGAGCCAGTCGCAGCCTCTCACCAGGGGTGGCACAGACTTTGGGCCGCAAACAAGCCCCTTTTAAGTTGCGTAACTCAGTCCGATAATCAACCGGTGTCCAGTCGTCGGCCTCGCCGATCAGGATCAACACCGGGGCGGTAAAAGTCGGCAGCGGCACAACACCGCAGGCCGGGTAGTAGGCGACCGCGGCGCGAAACCGCTCGGCAAA
>JAFAHP010000428.1 GCA_019237175.1 Alphaproteobacteria bacterium | reverse complement strand
ATATTGGAGCGATGACGACCGGGCCCATCGAACTTCGCGACAAGGTGCTCAGAAACATTGCTTCCCAGGGAGAGCCCGGGGCCTCCTGGCTCAAAGCGCTGCCGAGCCTGTTGGGCCGACTCGAGGCCGAATGGGGCATCACGGCCGGCCGTCTCTTCCCGCACGCAACGGAAGCTTTCGTATCGGAAGCGGTGACGGCCGATGGTCAACCAGTCGCACTCAAAATCCCGATCCCGGGGCTCGTGAAGGCAGAACGCGAACGAAGCCTGCTTCAGACTGCGAGCGGCCGCGGATATGTCCGCGTACTACGCCACGATACGAATAGCGGGGCGATGTTGCTCGAGCGGCTTGGCCCGCAGCTGGCGAAGATGGGTCTTCCAATCGAAGAGCAGATCAGGGTCATCTGCCGGACATTGCAGCAGGCCTGGATGCCGATACCGCCCGGCGTGGGATTCCCGACTGGCGCCGAGAAAGCCTCGGAAATGTCGTCATACATTGCAACGGCCTGGCCGAGGCTCGGGCGACCCTGCCCGGAAAGGGTCATCGAGATTGCGTTGCGGTTCGCCGAAGCCAGACGGGATGCCTTCGATCCGGCAGATTCGGTTCTGGCGCATGGCGACCCGCACGCCTGGAACACGCTGCTTGATCCCAAGACGAACCAATACAAGTTTGTCGACCCTGACGGCTTGTTCATCGAGCGCGCACACGATCTGAGCATTTCCATGCGCGAATGGAGTGCGGAATTGCTTGCAGGCGATCCGGTCGCCTCGGGCCGGATGCGTTGCGCGCTGCTATCCCGCCTCACCGGCGTGCGGCAGAGTGCGATCTGGCAATGGAGCTTCATCGAGCGGCTCGTCAATGGCCTGCGCTACATAGAAGTCGGCGCGGAAGCGAATGCCGTAGAATTCCTCGCTGTCGTCGAGGCATGGGCTGAAGTCGAAACTGTTTAGGCGCCGAGCTGCCGACACGCCTGCGTCCCGTGGGTGACCACGTTGCCCCGCAGATGTAATCCGGCGCACCACGGAGGATCGCCTGTGTCGAGTGGGAGAGCAGTCATTCGCTGCACAGCCGTTTGTTTTTCGTTTTTTGTTGCCGGGACCGTCATCGTGGAGACATGCCATCAGTCACCACTACGACGCACCGCTATCTGCAGGCTCATAACCTGAAGGTCGGAGGTTCAAATCCCCCCGCAACCACACCCAAACCTTTGACTTTCGCCGAGCAGTTGGCCGCGGCGCTGATCGTCCGTGCCGAGCGCGAGTTCAGCTGCTTGGGAAGCGAAAGGCGAGCACGGCTACGAGCACGGTTGCGCTCGCCACCGCCGGGGCGGCGAAACCGGCGGCCGGCACATGGGTGAGATCCCAAATCGCGCCGCCGATAATCGGGATGAGACACGAAAAGCTGTAGCCGACGGCCAACATGCCGGCCGAAAGCCTCGGCACATCGGCTGCCAGCGCCAGTTGCGGTGGCAACGCCAGGGTGACAATCAAGCTGAAGGCGCAACCAAAGCCGATGATCCCCGCGCCGGCGACTCTGAGCCACGGGGCGTCGGCGAGCAACGCGAGGATGCCGAGGAGATTGACGATTTGGATCGCAGCGAGCACTGCCTTGTTGAGACCCAGTCGGCGCGGCGCCATCAACAGCACCAGCGAGGCCGGCAGCTGGCCTAGGTTGATGGCGCTCAGCGCTGCGGTTACCAGTTGCGGTAGGCCGGCCGCATGCAAGTAATCCGGGATCAAAGTGTTCGCGGCGAAATAGAGGCCACCTGTGCCGCCCTGCATCAGGCCGAGCAGCCAGGTTTCGCTTCGCTTCCAGTCGGGCCACCAGCGCGCCGCCGGCGCGGCGGCGATCACTCTCTCGGAGTTCGGACACAGCGCCAGCAGTAACGCCGTCGCCGCTACCGGCAGTGCCCAGACGACAAAGCTCATGCGCCAGCTGCCGTCGACCAGCGGCAACACCCACGGGATCGTCAGAGCCGCCGGGAGGCCCTCGCCGATCAACAGCCCATTGGCGTAGACCGCGGTCGCGAACCCGGCGCGCGCAGCAAACCATTCGGCGACCAGGGTGGGCAAGGCCGGTTGCATGACCGCGACCCCCGCTGCCATGACAAAAGTCATCGTGAACAGCATGGTCGAGGAGGGGCCGATGCCACGCGCCGCCGAACTCGCCGCGACGGCAAAAAGGCCCGCGATTGTCGCGCGCCGGGCGCCCAGCCGCGCAATCAGCAGCGAGCCCGGGACCGCCACGAGCCCGAACAGCAGCACCGGCAACCCCAACAAGGCGCCGACCGCGCGCTCGCTCAAAGCGAATTGGTGATGGATCAGCGGCAAAACCGGCGGTACCGCCAGTACCGTCAACCGCAAATCAGCACCCGCGAGCCATAGCACCGCGAGGCGCAAATGGATGACACCGCCCGTACTTGCCATCGCCGATGGTGGCCCGGAATGTATTGCGATCGCAAGACGCCGCGGGCTAGCGCTTCTCACAAGCGAAGAAGGCGATATCCTCAGCCGAATCGAGGTAACGCGGCACCTTCTCGTAACGGGCGCAATGCTCCTTGGCTACTTCGGTGGCCGCGGCGAGGTCACCGCTGTAGCCGACTTCGGCGGAATCGGGCGTGCCGGCAGACAAGAACGGCTGGCCGGCGCAGGAGTCGAGGAGGCAGCCGGGCGCGATCAGCGACAGCCGCACGATGAGCAGCGAGCACCGAGCGCTAATCACCGCCTCTCGTCGCTGGTGACCGCAAAGCCGGCCCGTTCAGCAAAATCACGGCCACGCGCGGCAAAATCGCGGTAAGCACCGTAACTAGGGGCAGCGGGTGACAGTAGCACGATGCCGCCTGGCCGGGTGATCTGCTTTGCCTGGGTGACGGCTGCTTCCATCGAGCGAGCGAGAATGGCCTCGGGATGCGCAGGGCTGGCGCCGAGCGCCGCATGGATCCGCTCGCCGCTAGCACCGAGGCAAACAACAGCGCGTGCGGCGCCGGCGGCGAGCCTAGCGACGAGCTTGTCATAGTCGATACCGCGGTCATAGCCGCCGACAAGCAACGTGATGTCTCGGCCGGCGTAAACCTCGAGTGCTGCGAGAGTCGATTCCGGAGCCGTCGAGATGCTGTCGTCGACATAGACGACGCCGTCGATTTCGCCGAGCTCCTGTTGCCGATGCGCCAGGGCACGAAAATCGGCGGTGACGTCGAGCGCGGCGCCCAGGTCGAACCTAAGCACCTTTGCCACCGTGAGCGCCGCGCACAAATTCGAGAGGTTGTGCGGCCTCGCGAGATAGCGGTTATGAACTTCGCCGATAAGGCGCGGCCCGTCAAAAATCTCAAGGCCGCGGGCATGGAGTGCACCGGCGTGATTGAATAAACACTGCGCAAGCGGGATCGCCGAGGTTGCTTGGCAATTGGCAATCGCATACCTGCTGTAGCGCAGCAGATTGAGCTTGTCGCGATAGTAGGCCTCGAGCGAGCGGTGCCAGTCGAGATGCTCGGGAAACAACGAGGTCAGCACCGCGACGTCGCACATCCCGTCGAAATCGGCGGCCTGATAGCTCGAAACCTCGATAATTGCGTACTCTTTCTTCGGGTCGATCTCGGTGACCGGCACGCCGATATTGCCGGCCAGCGCCACCCGGCGGCCCAGCCGATAGAGCATATGGGCAACGAGCGCCGCGGTCGTACTCTTTCCCTTGGTCCCGGTTACACAGATCGTCCTGATCGCGATTTCTTCGGCAAACCACAGGTTCAACAGCGAGGTGACCGTGACCCCGGCTCGGCGCGCCCTAGCAATTTCGCGGCGATACAGGCTGACCCCGGGGGATTTTACCACCACGTCTACGCCTTTGAGAGCGCGGTCGATGGCACCGCGGCCAAAGGCGCAGTTGAAATTG
>JAFAHP010000274.1 GCA_019237175.1 Alphaproteobacteria bacterium | reverse complement strand
GTTTTCACATTACAGCATTCCAGCGTTCGATAACGGCCAACTACCCGTTGTGGAGGCAGGTATTACAATAAAGAGCGTGAAATTTTGCGTGCCTGCCGGGACGGTTCTGTTTTCGAAGCTGAATCCGATCATCGAACGGGTATGGCTTGTTGATCCACAGCCGAACGAAAACGCTATTTGCTCCACAGAATTTTTGGTACTTCGCCCTAAAACCCCGTTCGGAAGATGCTTTCTTTATTCTTTGTTGCGATCTCCAAATTTCCGCGAGGCTATGCATTCACTGGTTACTGGCACCTCAAACAGCCATCAGCGCGCGCGAGCCGATGGGATCTTGGAGATGCCAATTGCCCTTCCACCCGCTGGCCTGGCTGGACGTTTCGAAGATCTGGCCGGCCCCATTGTCGACCGAACGCTGGCGAACCGTCGTCAGTTGCAAACGCTAACAAAGATCAGGGACGGGCTGCTCCCGAAGCTCATTTCCGGCGAGTTGCGGGTGAGGGACGCCGGACTCCTCGTGGCCGAGGCGGCTCAATGAAAATGTGCGCTCACAATGATTGACGAAATCGCGTTGCATCACGAGGAACTGCGGGCGCTGTGCCGCCGCTTTCATGTGCGGCGGCTCGATCTGTTCGGCTCGGCGGCGCGCGGCGATTTCGATCCCGAGCGCAGTGACGTCGATTTTGTTGTCGAACTCGACCGGGGCGCACCCCAGCATCCGTTCGACGCCTATTTCGGACTAAAGGAAGAGTTGGAGGCGCTGCTCGGCCGGAAGGTCGATTTGGTGGAGCTGAGCGCGGTGCGCAATCCCTATTTGAAGGCGAGCATCGAGCAAAGCCGCGAGAACGTTTATGCAGCGTGACGCCCGCTGCTATCTCTGGGATGCGTTGAAAGCCGCGGAAGCCGTTCAGGCATTTATGCGCGGCAAGACCTACGAGACTTTCATCGAAGACGATCTGTTGCGCTCCGCCGTAGAACGCCAGCTTCAAATCATCGGCGAGGCTCTGTCACAGCTTGCCAAGGTCGATCCGCAAATTGCAGGCGGCGTCGCCGAACTGCCCCGCATTATCGCCTTCCGAAACATCCTCGTGCACGGCTATGCGGCGATCGATTACGACACGGTGTGGCGCCTGATTGTGGACAAGCTGCCAGAGCTGCAAACAAATCTGACAATGCTGCTTCGCGCCGCCGACCCCGCGCCGGATCCGTCCGGGGGCTGAAAGGTAATTATGCCGGCCGGGTTCATCGAATCAGACGCCGAAGAGGCCGGTCTCGGCTGGCTGGAGAGCCTGGGCTATACCGTCCGGCACGGGCCGGAGATCGCATACAACGTCGACGGCGGCGAGCGCACCGATTCGGGATACCACGATACGATCCTGCAAAATCGGTTGCATCGTGCGCTGACGCGGTTAAACCCGGGCTTACCGGCAGCGGCGGTCATGGACGCTTACCGCAAATTGCTGCAGGTCGAGGCGCCGAACCTGCTCGCCCGCAATCGCGCGCTGCACCGCATGCTCGTCGATGGCGTCAATGTCGAATACACCCGGGCTGACGGGTCAATTGCCGGCGCCCAGGCGCAGGTCATCGATTTTGACCGGCCCGAGCACAATGACTGGCTGGCGGTCAACCAATTCACGGTGGTCGAGGGGCAGCAAAGCCGCCGCGCCGATATCGTCATCTTCGTCAATGGGCTGCCGCTCGGGGTCATCGAGCTGAAAAACCCGGTCGATGAGAATGCGACGGTGTGGGATGCCGTCCAGCAACTGGAAAATTATCAGAGCCTGATCCCGGCACTGTTCACCTATAACGCGGCGCTGATCGCCTCGGACGGCGTGCAAGCCCGCATCGGCGCGCTCGGGGCCGGCAAGGAATGGTTCAAGCCGTGGCGCACGATTAGCGGGCGCGAGGATGCGGCGCCGGGCCTCTCCGAACTGCAGGTTGTGCTCGCCGGGGTGTTTCAGCCGCCCCGGTTTCTCGATCTCGTCCGCCATTTCATCGTGTTCGAGGATTTCGGCGGCGGCGCGCTCGCGAAGAAGATGGCGGGATATCACCAGTTCCACGCGGTCAATGTCGCGGTCGAGGAGACCTTGCGCGCCGCCAACGTGGCGCTGGAGGCCGAGGAGGCGACCGGGACCTACTTCGCCCGCCACAGCCCTGGCGGCGAACCCGGAGACAAGCGGGTCGGCGTCGTCTGGCACACCCAGGGCTCGGGCAAGAGCCTAACCATGGCGTTCTATGCCGGGCGGCTGATCCTGCACCCGGCGATGGAAAACCCAACCATCGTCGTGATCACCGACCGCAACGACCTCGACGACCAATTGTTCACGACCTTCGCCCGCTGCCGCGATCTCTTACGGCAGGAGCCGGTGCAGGCCGAAAGCCGCACGGATTTGCGCGCGAAGCTGCAGGTCGCCTCGGGCGGCGTCGTGTTCACGACGATCCAGAAATTCATGCCGGAGGAAAAAGGCGACCGGCATCCGGTGCTGTCTGAGCGGCGCAACATCGTCGTGATCGCCGACGAGGCGCACAGAAGCCAATACGATTTCATCGACGGCCTTGCCCGGCACCTGCACGACGCGTTACCAAACGCCTCGTTTATCGGCTTCACCGGTACACCGATCGAGAAGACCGACGCCAACACCCGCGCCGTCTTTGGCGACTACATCAGCATCTACGACATCCAGCGCGCGGTCATCGACGGCACGACGGTGCCGATCTATTACGAAAGCCGGCTCGCCAAGCTGGAACTGAAGTCCTCGGAGCGGCCCAGGATCGATCCCGAATTCGAAGAATTGACCGAGGGCGAGGAGGTTGATCGCAAAGAAAAACTCAAGACCAAATGGGCGCAGCTCGAAGCGATCGTCGGCTCCGAGAACCGGGTCAAGCTGATCGCCCGCGATCTCGTTGCGCATTTCGAGGAGCGGCTCGCCGCGATGGACGGCAAGGCGATGATTGTGTGCATGAGTCGGCGCATTTGCGTCGACCTCCACCGCGAGCTGATCGCGCTGCGCCCGGAATGGCACAACGATGACGACGACAAGGGTGCGCTCAAAGTCGTGATGACCGGCTCTGCCGCCGACCCCGCCGACTGGCAGCCGCATATCCGCAACAAAACCCGGCGCGAGGGCCTCGCGAATCGCTTCCGCGATGCGGCCGACCCGTTCCGCATCGTCATCGTGCGCGACATGTGGCTGACCGGCTTCGATGCGCC
>JAFAHP010000574.1 GCA_019237175.1 Alphaproteobacteria bacterium | reverse complement strand
GGTGTTCGATGACGTCTTTACGATCGAGTTGCGAGCGCTCGCCGGTGTTACCATCCCGTTGGTCGATCCTTCTTTCACCCCAGACGCGGCGGCATCGCAGGTCACGGACGGCCTCACCCCGAGCAACGTCGCCTCACCCTTCCTGGCAAGTTTTCCCTATCTTGGAACACCCTACTCCGGTTTCGACAATCCGAGCTAGTCGGAGTGAACGGCTTGTCGGAACCTCGCTCTGGTAAGCGCGGCACCCTCGGCATCGTCGGCGCGCTCTCACCGCGGCGCGCGCTGCCGCGCGAGTGCATGATGATCCCCTCGGACGCAGTCGGAACCATTTCGCGCGAAAAGCTTGGAGAGAGATCACCGCAAAATGAGTGAAAACTATGCCGACCGGGTGCACCCGGAAACAGTTGTGCTGGACATCGGGCAGGATGTTGGCGCACTGATCATCTACACGAATCCCGAGATGCATGGTCGGGAAATCGAAGTTAGCCCGCGCCGAAGTGCCGCGCCGCGAACCCACGTCCAAGTCCTCGAACGCCGGATTAAAAACCAGCCGGTCTTCGCTGCAGTTTTCTTCGGGCTTCGTGCCGGCGACTATGACATCTGGGAAGATCCAGCGGCGCCGAGCGGCAACGTTGTCATCGTCGGGGGTGAAGTTGCGACCGTGGACTGGCGCGAACGCTGTTGAGGAAACAGGCTGCGGTAGCCGAAACGTACGCCGGGCGGTAGCGGCGGCCAGCGGAGATAACCACAAAGTGAGTCAGCCGACATGGTCGGGTTATTGAGCCGAAGTCGCCGATGCACCGGGGCACTCCGGCGTCGGATTACCGGCATCTACGCCCTCTTGACCCTTATAAATCTCTTCGCCTGGGCGTGGGCGGTGCTGGTCTTTCGGCATCAGCCCGTTCTGCTCGGAACTGCGTTTCTGGCTTATGGTTTCGGCCTGCGCCATGCGGTCGACGCCGACCATCTCGCGGCGATCGACAATGCAACCCGCAAGCTCATGCAACAAGGCAGGCGGCCGGTTGGGGTCGGGCTGTACTTTGCGTTGGGGCACTCGAGCGTGGTGATCTTGGCCGCCGCCGCCGTGGCCGCTACCGCGACGGCGCTGGCCGGATCGCTCGACCATTTCAAAGCGATCGGCAGCCTTGTTGGCACCGGCGTCTCGGCGTTTTTTCTCTTCGCGATCGCCGCTGCCAACCTGATCATCCTTCGCGGCGTGTGGAGGACCTTCCAGCAGGTGCGAAAAGGCGGCCGCTATATCGAAAAGGATTTTGACCTGCTGCTCAACGACCGCGGTCTGCTGACGCGGCTATTCCGCCCGCTGTTTCGAGTCGTCGGCGCAAGCTGGCATATGTATCCGATCGGCTTTTTGTTCGGTCTGGGGTTCGACACTGCGACCGAGGTCGCATTGCTCGCGATTTCAGCGGCGGCGGCCGCCAAGGGTGTGTCGATTTGGGCCATAATGGTCTTCCCCGCACTGTTCGCTGCCGGAATGTCGCTAATCGATACCACCGACGGCATTCTGATGGTGCGGGCATATGATTGGGCGTTCGTCAATCCGATCCGCAAGCTCTACTACAATTTGACGATCACCTTTCTATCTGTGCTAGTCGCGGTTCTGATCGGAAGTATCGAGGTACTGGGATTGATGGGGGATCGGTTTGCGCTAAGCGGAGGATTGTGGAATATCGTCGGCGCATTGAACGATCATTTTAGCGCGCTCGGCATCGGCGTTGTCGTTGTGTTCATTGCGGTCTGGGCCGGCTCCGTGATCGTCTATCGCTACAAGCGCCTCGACAAAATCGAGTTGGCGCCCGGCGACGGATGATCCGCCGGATCCGCAGCGCGTTCCCACCTCCTCGATGGAGACGGAGCCCTTCTCTTCGCGATTTGCCCGATGACCCCCGGGAGGCCCGTGCCGGCTGAAAACCCTGTCCGATTCGCGCTCGCTGCAGTCCGCATAAGACCGCGCCGTGCATGTCGAACCGTCCGGCTTTGGCGCTGACGCGCAGGCTGCACGAGTTGCGTTGTGCAGGACCGGTGTCGCGCAACCGGTTCATCGTGGCAGTTTTGGCCGGCCCCAGCGGCGTTCGCGCAGCGCATATGGCTGCCGCAAGGCGGCGGTCGGCGAACTCGACCACAAATTGATCGATCTCGAAGAGAATTTGCTTGCAGCGATGCCGCATTGGCCAAAAAATGTCACAGCAAGGTGAGCGAGGGGGAATGCCGGCCCACCTAGCGGCGATTTGTCTGCAGGGGAGCGGGCACGTTGAAGCTGTCAAAATTTTTACCGCTTCTTCCGGCGATGATCCTGATGGCCTGCTCCTCCCCACCGCCCCCGCCCCCGCCGGTGCCAGCCCAGCTGCCGATCGCTATTCAATCGGCGCGCGGGATCGATATCGCGACCGACGCTGGGGGCGTCCTCAATGAACTGACGCAAAATCACGTCGACTTCGTCGCGCGCTATTATCGCGGTCCCGAATCGCGATGGCCGCCGCTTTCAATAGGCGAAGCTCGGCTGCTGTCATCGCTCGGCTTAAAGATCGTCGCGGTTTGGGAATCGCATTCCCGGACACCGGGGTATTTTTCCTATTCCTCCGGTTTCAGCGATGCGATGACCGCATATCGGCAAGCGAAAGCGATCGGCCAGCCTCCCGGCAGCGCCATCTACTTCGCTGTCGATTTCAATGCGCAGGGGCGGTCGTTCGAACGAATTGATGAATATTTTCGGGGCATCCAAGCCGGTTTAGCTGCGGCGAGCGGACGAATTCCTGATTACGCGGTTGGCGTATACGGCTCAGGCGCTGTCTGCGATGCGGTAAAGGCTGCGGGCTTGGCTCGATACGCTTGGCTGTCGAACTCGATCGCGTGGACCGGCTCGATCGGCTACCAAGACTGGGACATCAGGCAGGGCGGCAGGTTGCCGGAGCTGTCGTTCAACCATGATGGCGATGAGGCGAGAGACGACTACGGCGCGTTCCAGGTTGCAAGCGGGGACTTTGCCGCTCCGCTACATTTCGCCCCAGCCCAGGATGTTGCCCAGCGCACGCCGCAGCCGGGGCAATCGCTTGCCGCGGCACAGCTCGTTCAGCCGGGGAATCAAGCCGCGGCTGCAAGAGGCCGGGCTGCGGCGGCTGCGTTGCCGGCGATGTAGCCCTGGCAGACGGCGCGGGCGAGGCCGTGCTGGCTGAACCCGCCGGCCGATTCGCCGCCGCAATAGAGGCCCGGAATGATCTCGCCGTTTAGGTCCATCACTTGGCATCTGGCATTGATGCGCAATCCGGCGCGGGTGTCGTGCACGACCGGTGTCGCCCAGGCGGCATAAAATGGTGGTGTGGCGATTTTATAAAGCGGCGCAGGTTTGCCAAAATCCTCGTCCACCCCGGTGTCGACAAATGAATTGTATCGCGCCACGGTTTCCTCCAAGTTTTTTGGCGGCATCGGGACGCGCTGATATTTCATGACGATGCTCTCGGCGAGATCGCAAAGCCTATTGGCGCCGAAGAAAAAGCCGGCGGCGATGTCGACATGGGGCGGCACCGGCATCCATCCCTCGCGCACCACCGCATCAGCATCGAATATCGCCCAGATCGGGCCACCGCCATTGTGGCCGTCGACAATTCCAGCGAGTGCCGCATTCAAGAAATTATTGGGGGTCCATTTGAGGTTTGCGGCATTGCGCCAGCTGCCCTGAATATAGGGGTCGAGCGAGTGGTAGTTGTTGGCGATGTATTGTCCCCCGGTCTCGTCATAAAAACGTTTGCCCAGCATGTTGACAAGGATGACGTTCTGCCAATCGGCTACTCTGAGACCGGTGGCGCGAGCGCGGTCGAAAACCGGACTGCCCGGCATCCATTGCAGATGGCGGTAATTATATTGGCAGCCGATAAAGCCGGCCTTGGTCACATTCGAGCCGAATTCGCCGACCTGATTGTAAAAGCCCCACAATGATGCGCCGATCGCCATCGCGGCGAGTTCGCCGCTGGCGTCCTGATCGGACCACGGCATACCGGCAAGTCCGCAATATTCCTCAGTGAGGCGCGGGTCGAACATGCGGCGAAAATTGACATTGCCAGTCGAGCCGCCGGTGCCGATGATAACAGCCTTGCGTGCGCGAATGTTCAGCCGCTCGTATTCGTGGTCTACGCCGATGCCGAGCACTGGGCCGCAGGTCGGCGCCTGCCGGTATATCCGCGTCATGCGGTGTTTCAGCAGGATCTCGACCCCGGCTGTTTTGGCCGCGATTTCGAGCGACCGCATCAAGCCATTGCCGGAGGAACGGGTTTGTTGGACGCTCGGATCCGCGGGTTCGCCGGTCTGGATCATCGGCCAGTGACCAACCGCGCAGTGCATTTCGCGCGGTAGCGAATTTCCGACCGAGTTGCCACCGATTGCATCGGGCGCCTTGTCGACAAAAACGACACCGTGCGCCAGCAGCCATTCGAAGGTCGGAGCGCTGTTGTCGGCAAACGCGCGAATGATTTCGCGATCGTTGTAGCGGTAATCGGGAAAGCCGTTGGGCCCGACCACCGACCAGTCGGTCAGATCCCGGAACAACAGCTCGGGCGAATCGTCGATGCCGTATTGCTTCTGCACGCTGGTCCCGCCGCCAAGCGGAATATTGCCGCCGCTGATGATGGCGTGACCGCCAATATCGTTTTCGGCCTCGACCAGGATTACCGAACAGCCGGCCTCCCGCGCGACGATTGCGGCAGGAAGTCCGGTGGCGCCGGCTCCGATCACGACGACGTCGGCCTCGCGATCCCATGTGAGCGGGAGTTGCGTCGCGCCACCCGGTACAGGGCCGGACCTTCCCGGTTGTCCCGCCGCCGATCCTCTTGCCGTCCCGGTGGTGTTGAGAACCACGTCCCGTTCGAGCGGATCCATTAGAGCTTATTCTCCTTGTGGCTGAACATGCCGGCGGTTGCTGACGCCGAGCCTATGCCAGCTTTTCCCCAGCGGCTCAAGGCGCCGACAAGCCACAGGTGAGGGCGAGCGGATGCGGATGCATCGAGGTCCGCCTGGGCTTTGCGCAGGACCGCTTGGAGGCCGGTTCGCAACATCTCGCGCCGACCTTCGGCGACAGCGGCGTTAGGGCGTGCGCCCCGCCGGGGAGCGAGGTTCACGAGTTACCCAGTGAATGAGGCAGCAGGCGATGGGCGATCTCCGAATGGCTCTTCATTGGGGACTTCGAAGCCGGTTTGACGGA
>JAFAHP010000403.1 GCA_019237175.1 Alphaproteobacteria bacterium | reverse complement strand
ACCCCTATCGCCGCGACTGAGCGCCGGCGCGAATTTCGGCGCGTTTGAGGCACCCCGGCGAGCGGATCACCGTCGGCGCGCAGGCGCTTGACGGCGGCCCTGGGGCCCGCCGGGCGTGGCAGAGCGGGATCGCCTGTTCATCCGAGTGGGTTGGTGTTGCGCCATCCCCGGGATGACAGGTGAAGAAATCGAAAACCGCAGGAGGCACGGGCCAACTTTATTCTGGCGTGGGATTGTGAAAGCTCGAGAGTATCGCACACGGCGGCCCGTTACGCTTCGCTCAAGGCGACCGCGATCATAAAAAGTAATCGGAACTGATTCGCCCGCCTCCACCGTTATCGCTCTTGAGAACGCAAGTTCAGAAAGGCGATCACGATGAGAAAGCTTATCCTTGGCGGCCTGACGGCTTTACTCCTTGGCACCGCTGCCCTGATACCGCAGGCGGAAGCGCGCTGCTGGTGGAACGGCTACTCTTGGCATTGCTGGCATCCGCATGCGTGGTGGTGGCACCGTCAGTATTACCACCCCTATGCTTGGAACTGGCGTCACCATCCATACTATGTCTACCGCTATTAAGCAAATTTGGTGAATGATTCGGCGGGTGGGGGGTTCCACATTCTCCTCGCCTCGCCCGCATCCGCCGGGGTATTCACGCAAGTTCGGATGGCGCGTGAGGGACTTGCGATATCTCCCCCTCCGCCCAGAGGGGCGGTGGGGGAGCTTAACGAGCGCCCACTGCGCGGTCCGTGAACACTGTAGCCCCGCATGCGGGAAAGGAGCTCATCAGCCCGGGTGCCGGTCTCTGGCGGCCGACGTGCCGGCGATCTTGCCAAAGACCGAACCCGAAACGAGGCCGGTGCCGCCCGGGTAATTGAAATAGAATAAGCCGCCGACCAATTCGCCCGCCGCGTAGAGACCGGGGATCGGACGCTGCGCGGTGTCGAGGACCCGGCCGTCGGTGTCGATGCGCAACCCGCCGAACGTGAAGGTGACGCCGCAGGTGGTGCAATATGCCTCGAATGGCGGCTTTTCGATCGGCATCGCCCAGTTGGTCTTGTCGATTGCCAGCCCCTTGGTCGACCGCCCGTCCTTGACCGTCGGGTTGTATGGAATGTCGCGCTCGACGGCAGCGTTGAACGCGCGGATCGTTTCGAGAAAGCGCGTTTTGTTGACCGGCGCGTATTCCGCCATCTTGTCGGCGAGCCCGTCGATCGTGTCGGCGGTGACTTTCGTGACTTGGCGGATGCGATATTCGTCGCGCTGCAGGTGGACAACCTGCTGATCGAAAATCTGCCACGCGAATTGGTGCGGTTGCTCGAGGATCAGCCGGCCGTATTTGGCGTAGGTATAATTGCGGAAATCCGCTCCTTCGTCGCAGAAGCGCTCGCCATTTGCGTTGACCATGATCGCGAACGGATAGCTGTGCTTTTGGAAATTGTCGCCGACCGCGAGGTCGCCGAATTCGGGCGCGTTGTAATCCCAGCCGACCGCGTGGCAGCCCGACCAGTTGCCATACGGCATCGCCCCGATCTCGAGCGCCATGTTGATCCCGCCGCCAGTGTTGAAGCGGGTGCCGCGCACCTTGGCGAGGTCCCAGCCGGGGCCGAGATAACGGGTGCGCATCTCGGCATTGGCCTCAAACCCGCCGCAGGCGAGCACAACCGCCTTGGCCGCGATGCGTGTGGTCTTGCCCTCGACCTTGGCGATGACGCCATGCACGCCGTCATCATCGGCGATCAGCCTCTCCCCCGCGGCCTCGTAGGCGACCTGGATCTGGCGTTCTTCGGCGGCCTTGAACAGACCCTCGATCAGCCCCGGCCCACCGCCCCAAGCTTCCAGCGCGAGCCCGCCCCAGAAGACGAACCTGCCTTCATGCTTGAAGGCTTGGCGCGAATACATCGGGGCAAAGCGGATGCCCTGGCCTTTCATCCACAGCAGGGTTTCCTGGCTTTTGGTGACGAGGAGTTCGGCCATGTCGGGATTGCTGCGGTAATCGGTCAGCCGGCCGAGATCGTCGTAATACTTCTCCGGC
>JAFAHP010000517.1 GCA_019237175.1 Alphaproteobacteria bacterium | reverse complement strand
CACATACGCGAATTGATGCTGCCGCTCTCGTCGCGATGCGGCGTTTGCGCGCATCGGTAATCGGCATGACCCCGTGATTTGCCGTCCAGATCGGTCTCTGATTAACATGCGCCGTTTCCGGGTTGAATAACGGGGGTCACGAGATGCCGGACGTATCCCTTCAGGTTTTTACCGATCCGGATGCCTATCATGCGGCGATCCCTCACGCGCACGCGGAAGGCATGATCATCGGGCGCGGGCCGTTCCGCGCCGAGTCGACGCGGGTTCGGCTCGATCGGCTTTGGCTCAATCGCGGCGCGGAAAGCTCGCCGCGAGTTGCGTACGCAGCGCCAGACCCAAAGAAGTTCCTTATTGTCTTTGCGACCCGTCCGGGTACGCAGGTACACCTAAATGGCCTCGAATTGTCGCAAGACGACATCATCGCGTTGGGATCGGAGGGCAACCGACGCTCCTACACCCCCTGCCAATGGGGTTCCGTTGCGCTGATGCGGGACGACCTCGCGGCCGCCGGAGAAGCACTGATGGGAGGCGAACTCGTGGCACCGCCGGTGACGCGTCTGATCAAGCCGCCGCCCGCCGCTTTGCGGCGGCTGTTGAACCTCCATGAAGCGGCGGGCCATCTCGCAAAGACCGCCCCGGACATCCTCGCCCAACTCGCCGTGGGGCGGGCGATGGATCAGGCCTTGGTGGAAGCGACGGTCGCCTGCCTGGCGAGCGGCGATGCCGTCGAACAACGGCATGTCTACCGCCATCACGCGAGAGTGATGCGGCGGCTGGAAGAGTTCCTGCAGACCAACCTAGAGGGGCCTCTCTACATGGACGATCTCTGCTCGGCGACAGGCGTGTCCTATCGGACATTGTATGTTTGCTGCCAGGAGCATCTCGGCATGAGCCCGAAGCGATACTTGTTGCTGCGGCGGATGCACTTGGCGTGGCGGGCGCTGCAAAAGGGGGACGTGGGGAGGACGACGGTGACCGAGATCGCCACCAATTACGGTTTCTGGGAATTGGGGCGCTTCTCGGTGGTGTACCGTTCGCTGTTCGGCGAGTCGCCTTCGACAACCTTGCGGCGGCCGCCCGACGACCCGAGACCCCTAGAAATCGCCGGAGCGAATGTGAAATTAGCAGAATCTGCATAGTCGCCGCAGCTGCGGCGATTTACTCTTCGAAGAGAATTCCGGTGGGCATTACGGTTCTGTGGACCATGCAGGGAGAAAGATGCCGGGCGGCGGCACGCGCACGTTTCTCGGCCCCGAACTTTACGAGGCGGGGCTGCGCCAAGCCGACATCGAATGCATCATCACCTACGATGCCGCGTTTAACGCTCGCCTGACCTGGGTCGAACTGCACCAATCTCAGCTCATCCGCTGCGAGGAGGACCTCGCGCGCATCGGCTATGTGTCGTTCCCACCGCGACTGGCCTGCATAAGCTTTCCGGCGAATCCCGGCCCGTCGCCGAGGTGGCGCGGCACGGAAATCCAAGACGGCGACATCATGCTCCACAGCCTCGGCGAGCGGCTGCACCAGACCACACAAGGGCCCTCTGTCTGGGGCCTGATCACACTCGACCCGGTGCGGCTCGATGATTACAGCCGGACTCTCTTCGAAAAGCCCTTCGTTCTGCCAGCACAAGCGCGGGTGCTACGCCCCTCCCGGCGCGATGCGGCGCGCCTGCGACGCCTCCACGCGCAAGCCTGTCGCCTCGCGGAGACAAAGCCCAAAATCCTGTCGCATCCCGAGGTCGCACGCGCGATTGAACAGGATCTGATTCTCCCACTCGTCACATGCCTGACCGGCGCGAAGGTCTGCGAGGCGGGAGCCACTAAACGTCATCACGCGCTGGTCATGATCAGGTTGAAGGAGGTGTTGGCGGAGCATCTTAGCCAGCCGCTGCAGATACCGGAGCTTTGCCGGCTGATCGGCGTGGGTGAGCGGACGTTGCGGTCGTGCTGTGCGGAATTCCTTGGTATCGGCCCCAGACGATACATCCTACTGCGGCGGTTGAAGCAGGTGCGCAGATCGCTGCGCGAGGCTGATGCTGATACTGCAAGTGTCTCGGAGCTTGCCCGCCGTTA
>JAFAHP010000213.1 GCA_019237175.1 Alphaproteobacteria bacterium | reverse complement strand
GCAAACCGCCTGGCCTCTCGTCATGGCGACAGCATTGCTGGCGATCCTGCCGCCGGCCGTGGTGGTGCTGGCGATGCAGCGCTGGTTCGTCGCCGGCCTGATCGAGCCCGAGAAGTAAAGCGCCTGCCGGCACTAACCGGGACATCGAGAATCGCCGGCGTCGCCGTGCGCGTCAATGAGCGTCGTTATTCCCGGCGAAAAAGGCAATCCGTGTCGCGGCTGCTATGCTCCCGAACGCGTCCGCACTGGCGGGATTGGCGCGGGAACGATCAGATTGCAGCCGGTGGCGGCGCTTATTTCATCGACGGTGACCCCCGGCGCAATTTCCTTCAGCTCCAACCCACGCGGTGTGATCGCGAACAAGCCGAAATTGGTGATCACGAGGTCGACCACACCGCGCGCCGTCGCCGGGATCGTGCAGCGCTCGACCAATCGCGGTGCGCCGCTGCGCGTATGATGTTCCATCGCGACAAAGACGTGGCGGGCGCAGGCCGCAAGATCCATCGCCCCGCCAATACCGCCGCCCTGCTGCCCGGCCATCTTCCAGTTGGCGAAATCGCCGTTTTCGGCGACCTCATAGGCGCCGAGCACGGTCACATCGATCCGCCCGCTGCGGATGATCGCAAACGAATCCGCGTGATGGACGATCGCGGCACCCGGACGCAACGTCACGTGCTGGCCGCCGGCATTGACCAGGTGAAGATCCTCCTTGCCGGCTGCCGCGAGCGGACCGTAGCCGATAACACCGTTCTCGGAGTGAAAGATGATCTCCTTATCGCCGAAGTCGAAATTCGAGCACAAGGTGGGGATGCCGATGCCGAGATTGACGATCCAGCCATCCCCGAATTCCATCGCCAGCCGATCGCACATCTGCTGGCGGGACAGGCCTTTTGCTCTTTCGCTCATGATCAGGCACTCGCCGGTGGTTGCGGCCACCACCCTTCGGGCGGCGGCGGGATCTTGACGATACGGTGCACAAAGATACCCGCGGCATGCACGTCGTCGGGGTCGATTGCGCCAACCGGCAGAATCTCCTCCTCGACTTCGACGATCGTAATCCGCGCCGCCGTCGCCATGACCGGATTGAAATTGCGCTGCGAACGGCGGAACCGAAGATTTCCCGCAGCGTCGGCCTGATAGGCACGGATCATCGCGTAATCGAGCGGCAGCGCGTGTTCGAGCAAGTATTCGCGCCCCTTGAAGACGCGCGTCTCGCGGCCTTCGGCCAGTTCGGTGCCGACCGCCGCGGGCGTGTAGAATGCGGGGATGCCGGCGCCGGCCGCGCGCATCCGCTCGGCGAGCGTCCCTTGCGGCACCAACTCGGCCTCGATCAGGCCCTTAGCGACATATTCCGACAAGATCAGCTGCTGCGAGGCGCGCGTCGGAGCGGTAAAGGCGCAGATCACCTTTGTGACCTGCCCGTTTTGGATCATCTGGCCCATATCGGGCGCACCGGGCGGCAACGTGGCGCCGCCGCGCGTCGAATTCGACACGCAGGTGAGGTCTTTCGCACCCTGCGCCGCCACCGCGCCGTAAAGGTTGATCGGCATGCCGACGACCGCGAACCCGCCAAAGCCGATTGTGGCTCCGTCGGGGATGTCCCGAACTGCCTCGGCAAAGCTCGGATAGATCTTGCTTCTGGCGCTCATTCCCCCACCGTTTTTATGTTTCCGAGGGCATCATGCCGTAGGGTGGATCGAGCTGAAAAGCGAAACCCACCCTTGCGCATCACCTGTGATGGGTTTCGCTGCGCGGTCAACCGATCCTACGAAAACGCATTCCCCGCCTGAATTTAGTTCTCCGCCATCATGCGGCAGACCGCGCTGCCCGGCAACGGGCGCGAGCACATCGCGGAGATGGCGGCGGCGCTAAGCCCGCAGTTCGACTCACGGCGGAGAAATATAGATATCGATCCGGCCGTCGTAGGTGGGCACCAGAAGTCGTCCATCGGCGACGACCGGTGGGCAGAACTTGGCAAAATTGAATGTGACGCCCGATCGACTGCTGTCCCACAGCAGCTTCAAGCGAGGCGTGGCCGGATCGATCGGTGTCGGATCCAGCTCGGTCGCGTCATAGGCTCGGGCAATCCCGGCCACGACATCGTGGTTGGCGTCGCCATCGATCGGCGCGGTAGCCCAGACGATCCCGGTATGCGGCATTTTGCCGTTCGATGAGGCGACGACCATGCCGCCGGGCATCCCGCCGATGCTCGTGGGGTTGACGGCCAGCGCCGCCGAGGCCACCTCGGCCCCCTTGCCGACAAACGACACCCGGCCGGTGCCGGGGTCGATACGCCACGCCCGCAGCGATTCGTTTTCGCCCCACACAAACAGCATTGGGCCGGCGGCCCCGTCCCAATAGACCGGCGATCCATGCAGATGGTGGGTCTTGGTCGGGAACCGGGTCGGATTGCCCAATGGAAAGTCGATTTCGGGGACGGATGTCGGGATGTCCGAGCCGTTGTAGGTGACGTAGATCGGTGCGCTCTTTAGAATGCCGAGCACCTCGGGCATCTTTCCAGGCTCGCCGACCTTCTTGCCCATGTTGTTCCGGTTCAACACGTAGAGCAAGCCGTCCTTGCCGGCACCGAACAGGAGATCGGTGCCGGGCGGAGCAACCGGCCCTGAGGAGCCGAGATCCTGATCGCGATAGTCATAATTCGGCAATGTGGTCCGGTCGGAATCTCGGAACGGAATGAGCCAATCGACCAGCGTCAGCGTGCCTTTGCCATTACCTGCCTGTGCATAGGACAGCCTGATAAAAGCCTCCGCGAAGTCGGTTGTGCCGTTGAAATCTTTCCGTGTGTGTCCGGCATTGTCGACGATGAAGCCGCCATTAGCGGTCATCGCATAGACGTTCCCCGCATCATCGCCCGCGAGCCCTGCCGCGGCTTGCCAAATGCCGCCGCCGAAGCCCTGCGGCGTCGATACCCAGGCCGCGGTTTGGGTAAACGACTGGGGATCGACTGCCAGCACCCAGCCATGCGGCGCGCCCGGTTTCTCGCCGCCCGTCGTCGCCAGGAACAGCATCTTGTTGGCACCCGACAATGAGGTCAGAAGCAGAGCCGCCCGCTGTTTCTGATCGGGCAGCATGGTTACGGGCTTGCCGCTGGCGTCTATAACCGGTTTGCCTTGGGTATCGGTCAGTGCGGCCTGCAGGCGCAGGCCTCCGGCCGGCTCGCTCGTCTCCTTGCCATCGCTCAGCCGCAGGCGATGCAGGAACAGCGCCGGATTGCCGTCCGCTTGGACGATCCAGTTGACGCAATACATCGCATTGTTGTCGAGATCGATGACCGGGGTGCTCAGAATCCCCCAATCGATGTTGATGCCCCAATCGTCGATCTTGGTCCGGCGGTGCTCGCCCCCGCGTTCCAGGTCGGGCGGGCGATAAGGCTCGCCGAGAAAAGTCTTCCACAGCAGATCGCGACCCTGTGGCGCATCAGCGTCAAACGCGAACACATGGTTACCCATCGTCGCGATAAAGACGACGTTGTGCGCTCTGCCGTCGGACATCCGCAGATCGGGCACGTAGAGCGGCTGCGCTTCGATCCGCGGGTCGTCATCGACAACCAGGCTCTTGACCCGCGTCATGCCTTTGGCGGCGATGTGCTGCGGCGTCAGCTGCGTCTCGGTCAGATCGGCACCGGTTCTGCCGTTGTTGTAGGATCGCGTCAGAACCAGGGTTGATGCACGGGCGATCGGCACGATCAGCATCAGAGCGACGATGGCGAGTTGGCAGGAGAGACGCAGCACGATCTTATCTCCAGCTTGCGATCGACAATCCGCTGTTGGGCTACCTAAGGATCACAGTGCCCGTCACGGGTTAGCATCAACGCCCCGTTTGGCGGGATCGTGATCGGGGCCGAGTGGGCAAAGCCGTCGAGGCCGGGGCCGTCGGCGGTGAGGGCGCCGCCATTTCCAACCACCGTCGGGTTCGGAAATCGATCATAGAAATCGCTGTTGAAGAGCTCCACCCAGCGCCCGCCTTGCGGCAGACCGATGGCATAGCCAATCTTTGGGCTTTCGTCGAAGCTGGTGACG
>JAFAHP010000187.1 GCA_019237175.1 Alphaproteobacteria bacterium | reverse complement strand
GATCGGCGAGCGCCCCACCCGCACTCAGGGCGAGGACGGCGCAAGTTGCTAACAGAACCTTCTTCATATGCTTTTACCTCTTGGTTTCCCGCCCCTGAGGCGGATTGCACGACAGGCCTGCATGTGCCGGTGCGGCTGACGCGGCGGCACACACCGCGGCGTCAGCGCGCTGGTTCCGGCGCGCATGCCGACCCCTATTAGCTAGCAACCGGCATGCCAACAAAATGACCGCCGTGTTCCCGGCAAAACTTGCGAGTTTTCAAGACGTTGGCAAGGATTTGTTAACCATTGCCCTGTGTCCCCGGACGAATGAGACAGTTGCCGCATCGCGGAATGAGACACCCGCTGCAACCGCCATGGCGCATTTCTATATCCCTCCCCCTCGATGGGGGAGGGATTGGGAGGGGGTGAGAGCCGCCGCAACCAGCCAGCGGAAGCACGACAATAAGCCGCCGCTGATTGAGTCGTCGCGAAATTTGGGAGCCCTCGGCCGACATCACCCCCACCCCGACCCGCCCCCATAATGGGGGCGGGGGTGCTGGCACCGATGCCGGCGAGCGCCATCATCATTTGTTCTCCGGCTCGCGCGGCTGCACCAGGTAGTGCTGCGCCAGCTCGATCCGGTTGCGCTGCAGCATGCGGTAGAGCGTGGCGCGCGCGACACCCAGGAGCTGCGCGGTGCGGGTCATGTTGAATGCGCTTTCCTGCAGGGCCTGCAGGATCGCTTCGCGTTCGGCGTCGCTACCTGGCTTGGGCCGCGGCATCGCGCGCGGCCGGCTCTGCCGTATGGCAACCCGCGGTGGCGGCGCCAGCACCTGCGGTTCGAGCCGCAAATCGGCAACATCCACCAGCGGGCCGTTGGCCAGCACCACGGCGCGGCGCAAGGTCGCGATCAGCTCGCGGACATTGCCCGGCCATGGATAGGCCAGCATCGCCGCCCTCGCCGGTGGCGTGAAGCCACCCAGTTCGCGCCCGAGCTCCTGCCCGATCTGGCGGAGAAAGTAGCCGGCAAGCACCTCGACATCGCCCTCGCGCTCGCGCAATGGCGGCAGGTGCAGGCTCAATACATTCAAGCGGTAATACAGGTCTTCGCGCAGCTTGCCGGCGGCAATCGCATCGCGCAGCCGGACATTGGTCGCGGCCACGACACGAACATCGACCTTGACCGGCTGGCGGCCGCCGACCCGCAGGATCTCGCCCTCCTGCAAAAAGCGCAGCAGCAAGCCCTGCAGGTCGATCGGCATGTCGCCGATCTCGTCGAGAAACAGCGTGCCGCCATGCGCATGTTCGATGTGGCCGTGTTTGCGCGCCGTCGCCCCGGTGAACGACCCTTTTTCGTAACCGAACAACTCGGAGGCGATCAGTGTCGGCGGCACCGCGGCACAGTTGAGCGCGACATAGGGCCCGGCAGCGCGGCGCGAGCGTTCGTGGATGGCGCGGGCGACGAGCTCCTTTCCGGTGCCGCTCTCACCGGTGATCAGCACCGGTACATCGCATGCGGCAAATCGCCGCACCTGCTCGAAGACTTCGAGCATCTCGGCACTATTGCCGACCATGAAGACGGTAGCCGAATCCGGCACCGCTTCAGGCGCCGGCTGGGGCACAGACAATGGCACGCTTATCGGGGTTGGCGACCACCGCAACGCTCCCCCACGCAACTGCATCACCGTCTGTCGACTACTCATCGAAGCCCCTGATACCGAACGACATTACGGCACCCCCGAGACGGGCGCACCGGACTGCCCCTGACCGTTACGGCCGAAAGCCAAGGTGCTGCTTGGTAGCCGAATACGAGTGTCGCGACCTCCCCGGACCGGGGTTTTTGAGGACGGCTGTTGCGCCGCAACCCAAAAGCGCCGAAAATTCTCGATAATCACCCGTTTGAGGGTGTGCTCATCAAACAAGCAAAACTCGGGCCAACGTCAATATTTTACGAAATTTCAATCTTTTAGGCGTAGCGAGCCGAGGAGTGAGTCAAATGAGTGTTAAATCTGCCGACAAACCTGGCGAAAGTTTTGAACAACTTCGGGTTTTGAAGCGTAGTTAAAATGCGTTAACAGCGTCCGCCATAAGCTTTTATTTCAACGACGTAGCGCTCGACGGCGAAAAGTCTGAAGACCGGAAGTGTAAGAGAATCCGACGGTTTTTGCAGGCGATCGATCGTAAAAAATTCCGACATCGGTGGAACGTTTTCGTCGCGGAAATGTTCACCGCGCCCTTTGAGGGGTTCATCGCGGCGACAGAGCGGCGGGCCGGCTGGTCACGCCGCGCCTGAGAAGTTCTCTCCTCCTCGCTTCCCCGGCGGAAGAGCCCGTCAGGAAATTGGCCGACGCTCAAATAGCGCAGCTGCAGCGATGCCGTGCGTGCTTCGAGACGCGCCCTCCGGGCGCCCTCAGCATGAGGGAGGCCATTGATGGCATTAAGGAAAAACCCTCATCCTGAGGTGCCTCGCCCCTTCGAGACGCCACTGCGGCGGCTCCTCAGGACGGGGCGAGGCCTCGAAGGACGCGCTACGTTGATCCAGCCATACGCGATTGGAGTATAGCCTCCTTCGCCGGGAAAGCGGCTGCGACAAGGGGACTTTTGTCCTCCGCGACGCACGCCGATTTTTGCAAACCCGTCCAGGGCTTTGCCAAAATAGATCAGCCGAGTTCGCTGCTCCGCTCGGGCATTGCGGCATCCTCGCTCGTCAACAGCTGACGCAGTTCGCCAAGCCATGCTTGGTAATGGCGCCAGCGCGCGACCGATGTCGCATAAACCGGCTGGCGCGCTTGCCACAGGCTCGCCGTGAAAACCGGCCTCGGGTTTTGCTCGGGCTGCAAGCACGCCTCGTCCCATTCAAGACCGGTAAACGCGACGAGCTGGCGCGTGACCGCTTCGCGATCGTCAACCAAGCGCTCGTACTCGACCTCGAAAAAGCGGTCCGGCGGCAAGACCTCGCACCAATGATCCATTAGCCGAGCATATTGGCGATAAGCAGCGGCAAGAGCGGCCTTGTCACTGCCAAAAGCGGCCGTCTGCCCAAAATGGGTGAAATACATCGACAGGCATGTATCGACCGGATGCCGGCGGCACTGAATTATGCGCGCCTTTGGCAACAGCCGATGAATGAGGCCGAGATAGCGCAGATTGAGGGGCATTTTGTCGGTCACACGCGCGGCATCCGGAGCGTCGCGCCGCAGCAACCCGAGGTATTGCTGCGTCA
>JAFAHP010000098.1 GCA_019237175.1 Alphaproteobacteria bacterium | reverse complement strand
TACGCCGGCCCCAGCATTTGCTCGAGCTTGCGCGCCAGCGCCTCGGTCGTGAACGGCTTGCCGAGAAGATCGACGCCGGCATCGAGGATGCCGTTGTGAACGATGGCGTTGCGGGCATAGCCGGTGGTGTAGAGGATTTTCAGGTTTGGCGAGCGCCGCCTGGCCTCTTCCGCCAGGCCCCGGCCGTTGAGACCTGGCAATCCGACATCGGTGAACAAAAGCGCGATTCCCGGGTTCTCGTCGAGAATACGCAGCGCCGTTTGACCCTCGGTCGCTTCAAAGACGCTGTAACCGAGCGCCCGTAGCGCTTCGGCGCCATAAAGCCGCACGTCCTCGTCGTCTTCGACCAGCAGCACAGTTGCCCGCCCGGCGCCGGCTTCAAGCTTCTGGTGCTCGGCAGACGGGCGTGGTTCGTCGTTTGGCAGGTAGCGCGGCAGATAGATCTTGACCGTCGTACCGTGACCGACCTCGCTGTAGAGCTTGATGTGGCCGCCGGACTGCTTGACAAAGCCGTGCACCTGCGCCAGCCCGAGACCGGTACCGCGTCCCTCCGGCTTGGTCGTGAAGAATGGTTCGAAAGCATGCGCCATCACCTCCTCCGCCATACCGTCTCCGGAGTCGCTGACGGCAATCTGCACGTATTGGCCAGGCGTCACCTCGGTGTGGCTCGAAGCATAGCTGTCATCGAGCCATGTGTTGCCGGTTTCGATGGTCAGCTTGCCCCCCTGGGGCATCGCGTCACGGGCGTTGACCGCGAGATTAAGAATGGCGTTTTCCAATTGATTGGGGTCGACATGGGTGCGCCACAGACCGGCCGCCGAAACCGTTTCGACCGCGATCGTCTCGCCGAGGGTGCGATACAGCAGTTCCGACATCGAACCCATGAGCTTGTTGACGTCGACGACCTGGGGCGCCAGCGGCTGGCGGCGCGCAAACGCCAAAAGGCGGTGGGTCAGCGCTGCTCCCCGTTCGGCAGCGCGTTGCGTTGTTTCGAGCAGCCGCGACACGCGGGCGGGGTCGGACAAGCCCCCGGGGCGCTGCATCAATTCGACGCTGCCGAGAATCGACTGCAGCAGATTGTTGAAGTCGTGCGCCACCCCGCCGGTCAGGTGGCCGATCGCCTCCATCTTCTGCAGCTGCATCATCGCCGCCTGGCTCTGCTCCAGGGCCTCTTGCTGCCGCCGCCGCTCGGTCATGTCCCGCACAATCTTGGCAAAGCCGCGCAGCTCCCCGCCGGGGTCGCGCAGCGCGGTGACGACGGCGCTCGCCCAGAAAGGCGAGCCATCCTTGCGCAGCCGCCAGCCTTCATCCTCGGCGCTGCCGGCGGTCGCGGCGACTTCGAGTAGGTGGGACGGCGCGCCGGCCGCGACCTGTTCCGGGCCAAAAAACCGCGAGTACGGAGCGCCGAGGATTTCTCCGGCGCGGTAGCCGGTGACGCGTTCGGCGCCCCCGTTCCAGCTCGCCACATTGCCCGCCGGATCGAGCATGAACAACGCGTAGTCGCGCACACCGGACACGAGCAGCCGGAACCGCTCTTCGCTGCGCCGCAATGACGCTCGCGATCCCTGCATCCGGCGATAGGCGCGCCACAGCACGAGGCCACCGAGCAATATGATCGCGAAGGCGAGCACGGCGGCCAGCGCGCTGGTCAGCGTGTCGATCCGCATGGCCTCCAGGAATGCGGTCTGCCGCTCGTCGAGCAGCCGGTTTTCGGTGGCGATCACGGCATCGGTCTGCGCCGTGATCGCGGTCATCGCATCGGCGCCGATATTGGTTCCGACGAGCCGGCGCGCAGCTTCGAAGCCCTGTTGTCGTCGCTCTGCAATCGTCTGCTTCAGCTCGTCAAGCTTGGTCTTCATCAAGGCGGCAAGAAGGCCGACATGGCGCTGCTGCTCGGCATCTTCGCGGGTCAGTTGCCGCAGCTCGTCGAGCTTGACGGGTGCCGCCTGGACGCCTTTCTCATAGGGCTTCAGGTAATTGTCGTCGCCGGTGATCAGAAAACCGCGCTGGCCGGTCTCGGCGTCCTGCATCGCCTGCATAAACGAGTGCGTGGCTGCAACGATTTCAAAACTTCGCGCGACCAGAGCCTGGCTTTGCCGGAGACCGGGAACGACGCCGATCGCCTGGTAAATTTCGAGCCCGACCAGGAGCAGAGAAGGTAGCACGATCAGCACCAGCCCGCGCCGAAAACCGCGCGGTGATGCGGACGACGCGAGCAGCCGCCGCCAACGCCGCCAGCGATGCCGGCGCAGCGCTCCTTTGACGAGCTCGGGGGCGCTCGTCAAATCTGTCATTTCTCGTCTTGCCGGACTGCGGACATTATTGGAAACCTACAGGATCTGAACCTCCGGCACAAATCATGATGCGTTTGCCAAAGCATCAACCTAGATCGGCTTTGCGAAGCCTTGCAATCTACTCTTGCGTGGGAGCGGCGATCTCGAACGGTGCGCCGAGCTGCGCGACGGCGTCGGCCAACAAACGGTACTTGACCTGAGTGACGTTGATGTCGCGAAAGTAATTCACAAGATCCCCCCAAGGATCGTTCATCCGTCCGATCCCCGAGATAAAGGCGACCACGCCACCGATTTCGAGATGGCCCATATAGACCCACCAGCCGCCGACGAGCAGCGCCGACACGATCTGCAAGTGATTACAAAGGTTCATCAAGAAATTCATCGTAAATTTGATTTTGAAAATTCCCATGTCGAGGACAAAGGCCTGCTGAATTCGACGTTCGTCTTCGGCGCCGTCGCCGCGATCGATCATCCCAACACCGAGTTGGCGCAGCACCCGAATGCGTGCCCCGGTGCGCCGGTTCACCGCACTCTGCAATAACGGAACAAAGACGAGCTGCGGGACAAAGAGTGCTATGGCGGCGAGCGCCATCCACGGGTCGATATGGATCAGGTAGGCGAAAACCGACCCCATGATGCCGATTTGCAGCAACGGTTCGGAGACGCTCTCGCCGACAAACCCGCCGATCGGCTCGACTTCGGCGACAATCATCGAGATCGTGATCCCTTGCGCCTCCGCCACTGGAGGGGC
>JAFAHP010000069.1 GCA_019237175.1 Alphaproteobacteria bacterium | reverse complement strand
ATATTGGTCACCAGATGCACCGCTCGCGGCCGGTCGGCGCCCGCGCGAGCGCGGATGTCGGCGGCAAGCCTCGCAATCGCCGCACGGCCCGTCGCTGCGCCAAAAGCGGTATCCCAGGTACCGTCTTCGGTGAAGAGGGCGGCCATGTCGTCATAACGGCCGTCATCCAGGCGAAAGCAGTATTCGGCCATCAATTCGCGGATGGCGTCTTTGTCCTCGATTGCGGTCATCGTGGGGCCTCCGAGCAGGGATTTGGCGAGCGGGATGCCGCGACGGAGGGCCGCGCTTCATCCGGCTCCGCCTCGATCGCCAAAAGCGTCCTGTGCCGCGCCAGCTGTCGGCAACCATAGCTCGACCGTCGTCCCCGCGCCAACTCGGCTCGACAGCCGGACCGCACCCCCCGATTGGACGACAAAACCCTGCACTGTCGATAATCCCAAACCGGTGCCGATGCCCGGTTGCTTTGTCGTGAAGAACGGATCAAACGCCTGAGCGAGGGTTTCCTCGTCCATCCCGATGCCGGTGTCGGTGATTTCAAGGAGAACGTAATCGCCGGCAAGCTCGCGCGGTGCGGTTGCGCCGGCGCGCCGATTGGCGATTGCGATGCGCAGCGTTCCGCCTGCGGGCATCGCGTCGCGCGCGTTGATCGCCAGATTCAACATCGCCAGCTCGAGCTGACCGCGGTCGATCTCGACCGCTGCGATATCGGCGGGAACATCGAGGACCAACTCGATCTGCGGCCCTAACGTGCTCGACAACATTTCCTTGGCGCTGGCAAGCAGCTCGCCGACATCAACCGGCTGCGGGTCTAGGCGCTGCTCGCGGGCGAAACCGAGCATGCGCTGGATCAGCACAGCCCCGCGTTGGGCCGCCTGCGCGGCATTTTCGATCGCCTGTGCGGCGGCCGCTTGCTGGTGGCTGTGCTCTTTCGCCATGGCGAGATTGCCGATAACGACCGCCAGCAGGTTGTTGAAGTCATGGGCGATGCTGCCGGTCAGACGACCGATAGCTTCGATCTTTTGCGCTTGAAGCAGTGCCGCTTCGGTCACCCGATGCTCGGCCATTTCCTCGCGCAGCCGCCGGTTTGCTTGGTCCAACTCAAGACGCAGCCGCATCGCTTGGCCGAGGATCCGATTGAGATGCTTTCCGGCGAGTGCCATCGCGGCGGCGAAAACCAGGATCATCGCACCGACCGCGCGGTCGATTGACGTACCCGCGGTCATAAAACGGCCCGCCATCGGCAGGCACGCGGCGAGCAGAAAGGCCAGCAGAGCCGGCTGGTGCGAGGCGCTGATCACGACGGCGCCGGCACACATGCCGCCGATGACCATCGTCAGGAAGAGCTGGATCACCGGTGAACCCGGCGGGAACATAACTGCTCCGCCCAACCCCCATGACAAACCTGCCAGCAACGCCCCAAGACTGGCGGCAATCGACCAACGTCGTGGATTTGCCGCACCGTCGGCGCCACGATAGCGCCACCACACAACCGCACGCCCGACCGTGATCAGCGCGACGGCGCCGAACCAAAGAGCCGGTACAGGCCATCCCGCGGTCGTATCGAGAATGATTGCGACCAACGCCGCGTTGATCGGATTGACCGCAAGCGCGATCGGCATTTGGCGGAAAACGGCGGCGATCTGCTCGGCATAAACCGCGCCGCCAATCCGGTCTTCCGGCACGCGCCGGTGCGGCTCACGCCGAAACGAAGGCAAGTTCTTTCCTAATCGGTAGGATCGGCTCCACGGCGAATTCAACCCGATCTTACGGGTAGATACCACCAAACCCCGCGCGGATCAGCAGAGCAAGCCGAATTGAATGTCAAAAGTTGCCGCTGCTCTTACCCGAACCGCCTATTTTACCTTTCGCAACCCATCGGCGAGGCCTACAATAACCAAGTATCAGCCGACCTGGGAGGAGCAGCGATGGCGGCGCCGATTATATTGGAGATTTTTACCGACTACGTATGACCCTGGTGCTATCTCAGTACCGTGCGTATTGAAAAGCTGAAGCAGGCGTTTGCGGTCGAAACCAAGCTGGTCCACTTTCCGCTCCATCCCGAGACACTGGCCGAGGGCCGCTCGATAGCGGAGCTCTATGCCGGACGCGATGTCGATCCGGAAGCGATGTACGCTCGCATG
>JAFAHP010000480.1 GCA_019237175.1 Alphaproteobacteria bacterium | reverse complement strand
TCATGGCAACTGCGGCAATTTCTTTTCTGGTGATCGTGAATCTCGTCGAATCCAGCAGGCGACGCGTATGATTCAACCGCTGAAGACCAGCCTGATCTCGGCATTCTGACCTTCGGAGCGCGCCTCCATGCGATCCGGATAAACGCCGGTCAAGAAATCGGCCAAACCATACGAGAAGGACTCTTCCTCGAGGAAGAAGCGCTTTCTGACCCCGACATTCGGCAGTGACAGCAGCGCCCCCTGATAGCGAACAGAAATCGTCAGATCGAAATCGTTGTAGGTCATCACTACGGAGGGCAATCCGGTCATCAAGCCGGCATCGTCAAGGTGCTGGAGGACCTGCTCTGTGGTCGCGACGGCCCGATCCATCACATCCGCGGCGACAGACCACGTCCTGCCGCGGGCACGCAAAAGCCTGTCGACCTCGTCGATCGGTCTGTCCGACTTCTCGAATTCGAAGACCACGCTGCGCGTTGCCCCGATCCGAAAGAGCAGGTTGAGCAGAACGGCCGACATGACGCCGATCGACATCATGCTGCCGGTAAACAGATGGACCACCGGGGTGGCCCGCTGGAAGTAGTCGGGAAAGATCTCGCGCGCGAGGCCCAGCAACAGCGACACCCCGACGACATAGGTGTTCCGGCTGTCGATGTTGCGCGAGGTGATGATCTGAATGCCGCCGGCGATCATGAACGAGGAGGTAAAGACCATCGCCGCGCCGATCACCGGCTGCGGGAGCAGCAAAAACAGTGCGGCGTATTTGGGTATAAAGGCGAATACGGCGAGGATCGCCGCACAGGAAAATGCGACGTAACGGCTGGTCGCACCGGTGGCCTTGGACACACCGACCAGGCTCGGAGAGGTATTCATACCGATGACGCCCAACAGGCCGCCGACCATGCAGCCGATGCCGTCGGCGAGAATGCCGCCTTGGATCGATTTGAGCTCGGGCCGCTTCCAATCGGCGTCATTGATTTTCTGGCAGGTCGTGATGACCCCGACGGTCCGCAGCATCGCCGCCGTGCCCGCCATCAGAAACGCCGGGATCAGACGGAACTGGAAGTCATAGGCGAGATAGTACGGCTCGGGTATCGCGAATGTCGGCGCGTCGAGAAAGCTCTGCATCGAATCCGTTGACACCAGGCCCGAAACGAGGCTGCCGACCATTCCGACAACGATGCCGAGCATCGAGCAGATCAGGCGCACGACGCCGCGGCCCCACACGCTGAAGGCGCACATCGTTGCCAGGGTGAGGAAGCCGACCACGAGGTGCTCGCGAAAGGTCGGTCGCTCGATATGCTCTACGCCGAGCAGGTCGCCAATCCCTATGACGCCCAGCTGAAGACCGACGATCGCCACGATGAACCCGCTGATCGCCGGCGGGAAGAGAGTGCGGAGCCGGCGCAAGAGCGGCGCCAGAGCGATTTCGACCGCGCCGGCGAATATGGTCATCGCGAAGACAGCAGGAAGCCCGCCAGTGTTGGCCGCTAACACAGCGGGGCCGATGTAGATCGCTGAAAATACCGGGGGTGCCAGAAATCCAGAGCCGATCGGACCCTGCCAAATGGCCTGGAGCACCGTGGATATCGCGAGCGCGACCATTCCAAGGCTGAGCGCGTTCAAGGTCGCCGCGTGGCTGGCATTCGCGCTCCGGAAGACGATGACGATCAGCACGAGATAAACCGACATCAGGACCGCGTGTTGCACGCCGAGAAAAATCAGGCGTGGCCACGGCGGCAGCTCATCGACGCCGTAGATCAGATCTTCCGGCCGGGTCATTGTCGGGTTCCCCCGGCCATTGATCCAGTGTCTAACGGGCGATCGCCCGACCGCCTATTCGCGTGAATCGCTATTTTGCGTAACAGCGGAATTTCCACTGTAATTCGATTGTTACGGCGTTCTCAATTCGTTGTTCGGCTGAAAAATTCCATTGTTCCGCTAAGTAGCGAATTTCGTCGCGCAAGTAACTGAAATAATTGATCTGCGGGAGCAGATCAGAGGCGCCTAGGGTGCCCGAAAAGCGTTTTTTCGTTGTTTTGCCGCCGACCTCACCCTGCGCCGAGCGCGATGTCGAGCCAGCCGAGCGGGGTGATCGTGGCCCGCTCGCCCGGGCGCAGCAATACGGTGGTCATCGCCGATTCGATGATTGCCGGCCCCGCGATAGCTTGCGCCGGCGCCAGCGCGTCGAAATCGTAGACCGGTGCGGTAACCCAGCCGTCGAGATAAATCCGCCGTTCGTCACGGGGTGCGGCCGGCGACGCCTCGGGTAAAGCGGGCTCCTGCGGCAATGCCGAGAGGATGCCTGCGACCGCCACCCGGGCGTTGACCAGCACCGTCTCCTGATCGGGCAGGCAATAGGTGAAGAGCTCCTCGTGGCGGCGGCGAAAGCGTTCGACGATTTGCGGCAAGGGATCGGCCGCTGACCAATCGACCCCGTCGAGCCCAACGGCAATCTCGAACACCTGCTCGCCATAGCGCATGTCGACCGATCGCGTCGCGCGCACCGGCCCGTCGAACCCTGCTCCGGACCCGGATCCGGGAGACGCGCGCAGCCGCGCCAAGCCCTCGGCCTCCATCTCCTCGAAGAGGCGCTTCAGCGAGCCGCCGTCGAGGGTTCGGGTGTCGCCGATATGGCTGCGGGCAATTTCGAAACGCAGATCGGTCGCCAGCATGCCCCAGGCCGAGAGCACGGCGGCAACGCGCGGCACGATAACCCGCTTGAGATCGAGCTGGCGGGCGATGTCGGTGACATGCAACCCTGAGGCACCGCCGAAAGCGAACAGCGCAAAACGTCTCGGGTCGACGCCACGACGGACCGAGACGAGCCTGACCCCCTCGGCCATCGTCGTGTTGACCACCCGATGGACGCCGCGCGCCGCGTTCAGCCGGTCGATGCCCAGTGCCGCGGCGATCCGGTCGACGGCCATTTCGGCGGCTCCGCGGTCGAGAATACGCCGCCCGCCGAGAAAGCTCGCCGGGTCGCGATAGCCAAGCACAAGGTTGGCGTCGGTCACCGTCGCGACCCTGCCGCCGTTGCCATAGCAGGCGGGGCCGGGAACCGCACCGGCGCTCTCGGGGCCGACATGCAGGATGCCGCCGGCATCGACCCGAGCGATCGACCCGCCGCCCGCGCCGATGCTCGCGATGTCGAGGCTGTTGAACGCGATCGCGTGGCCGGCGATCCGGCGTGCGGCCGCCAGACTCGGTCGGCCTTCGACGATCAGCGAGATGTCGGTGCTGGTCCCGCCCATATCGAACGGGATCAGATTGCCCTCCTCGATCAGCCGCGCGGCATAGACGCTGCCGGCGACGCCGCCGGCCGGCCCCGAGAGCACGGCACCGGCCGCCAAC
>JAFAHP010000806.1 GCA_019237175.1 Alphaproteobacteria bacterium | reverse complement strand
CCAAACCGGCGCTCGCCGGCTATCACGAACTGTTGCGGCGGCACGATGTGAGACCCGAGACTGCGTTAATGGTTGAAGACATCGCCAGGAACCTGGTCCCGGCCGCGGCATTCGGCATGACCACGGCGTGGGTGCGCGGCACGATCGACTGGGCTTCGGCGGCCTCGGAGGGCGACCACATCCATTATGTCGTCGATAAGCTCGGCCGGTTTCTCGCCCATGCGGCAGCACTCGACCCGGCCCTCATCGAGGCTCTGGATCCATGACCGTCGCAGCCGCAATCCGCCAAAAGCTGACCCGACGCTTCGTGCCCACGCGGCTCGACATCGTCGACGAGTCATATCGTCACGCGGGGCATGCAGGGGCACGGCCGGAAGGCGAGACGCACTTTGCGGTGACGATCGTCTCGGTCGCGTTTACCGGCTTGAGCCGGGTGGCGCGGCAGCGGCTGGTCTACGAGACCCTCGCCGACGAACTGGCGACGCGCGTTCACGCGCTGTCGCTGACGACCCTCACTCCGGACGAAGCCCCTCACCCCAACCCTCTCCCCGCGAGCGGGGAGAGGGAGGGACCCGCGTCAGCGGGAGGGTGAGGGGCGGCCAGCCGAGGGGCCAAATCCCATTCCACATGGTCAGCGTCGAGAGCGGCACGACGGAAGGGCGCGCGTCGATACGACCGGACTATGGAACTCATCGTTGTCGACGTGCCACGAAGCGCCAATGCCAATCCGCGATTGCGCCGGCGATGGCGCGAACGGGTATCGCGAGCCGCTCGCGAGCGATTGCGTGAAGCGGGTGAGGCGGAGCCGACCGATCAGGACGTCAGTATCTTGATCATTTATTTCCACCAGGGCGAAACGACGATTGACGTTGACAACACAGCGAAATCGCTGCTCGACGGGCTCAAGGGCGTTGTCTTTCGGGACGACCGGCAGGTGTCGGAGCTACGGGTTCGCAAGAGCCGCTTCGGCGCCGGGTTATCGCTGAACGGAGCGAGCCTATGTTTTTTGGAGGCGATCGATCCGCATGTCGCAGAGAATCTCCGATTTCGTGTATGTGGGCACCGATCCGGCGCCCGACCACGGCAGGATCCCATGAGTGCCGACGCTGAAATCGCGGCAGGTGAACGTGCAGCAATCCAGCAAATATGCGGACTGGTACGCGCAGCAGGGTTATCAGGTTTCTGTAGCCCCTCCACCCAGGGAACTCCCGGAATTTTTGCGGACATTAGCGCCGGACATAATTGCGCGTCGCGACGGCGAAAATATCGTCATCGAGTTAAAGACCTCATCGCCGGCGAGTTCCGAGGCAGTCCAGAGGCTGGCCACGGCATTGGAACATCGCGCCGGTTGGAAGCTTCAGGTAGTCTATGTCGATCTTCCCGATCTCGAATGGCAGCCGCCGCCGCGATTGCCGGAGACCAACGAGCTTTTGGCGCGGCTGGATGTCATCGCCGCGGGAACGAAGACGAGGATCAGAGGCGCCCTGAGTTTCTCTTACTGTGGTCGATATTCGAAGCCGCCGCTCGTCACCGGCTCTCGAAGCTAAAAATCCCGCCGACCACTCGGATCTCCTCGTCGGCTCTTCTAAAGATGCTGCTGACCGAGGGGATCATCGAGGATGATGACTATGTTCTTCTCCGCCGCGGATTGGCAACTCGTAACGCCGTCGCACATGGTTTTTTAAACCAATCGGTCGATGCCGCCCTGTTCGAGGAAATTCGCGGCGCCGCCGAGGCGCTGTTGGGCACGTCCAGAAAGGGTGCAGTATCGACGCCGTCACCAAGCAACCCGCCAGGAACGCCGGTGTAACAAGGACCGGCGCTGTCTGCTTCCCAGCACCAGAGCGGTTCGACCGCCAATAGCGCTACTCTTCCTCGGCATCGAAATACTGGGCGGGCGCTTTCCCAGCCGAGATCAGCAATCTGGGAAGCTTGACCTTCGCTTCCTTCGGTTTTCGAGTCAAAAGCTCGACCAGAAATACCCATTCGTCGCCGTAGTCGAAAAGGAACCGCAGCTTGGCGCCGACCGACGGGAAGGCGTCGATAACGCGCGTCCGCTTGACGCTTCGTGCATCACCACCCTCGTCCTCACCCATATCGACAAACAGCTCGTACCTGAGGGGGGATTCGTAAATATTTCCTTTCAACTTGTTGTAGAAGCCGAACGCGTGGTCGAAGTCAAAATCGAAAAAACGGACAATCGCCTGCGCGAGGGCGTACAGGCTGATGGTACCTGAGATCTCGAAGTCTCGATAGATTTTCGGCTTGAGGGACGCGCGAAAGACGAAAGTCTCGGTCTCAGCCATTCGATCCCCTTAGAGCGGCTGGGCGACCGCAAACCTAGACTATCCAGTTTTCCATGGACAGACCGGGAATGTTGCAAAAATCGGCCGCATTGGTGGTCACGAGAACAGAATTGCTGCTGATGGCATGGGTGACAATCATTCGATCGTAATCGCGGTCGGAGGCATCGAAGCCCTGTTTCAAATAAATTAATATTACTGTGCGAACGCACTACGCCGCCTCGGAAAGAAACGCGCGTAGTTTATCGACGGGAGCGTCCCGCATAACAAAGACGTCCCCAATCCGGCGCGGCAGGATCAGCGTGATCTTGCCGTCGCGGACTTTCTTGTCCTTGCTCATATGGCCGAGCAGCCGATCGGCCGGAATGCCCGTGAGCCCGGCATCGGCGAGTTGGGTCGGCAGGCCGGTCTGGGCGAAATGGCGGCGCACCCGTTCGCCCTCGCCGGGTGCTGCAATCCCAAGCCGTGCCGCAAAATCGAACGCCAGCGCCATGCCCAACGCCACCGCCTCGCCGTGCAGTAGCCGGCTCGAAAACCCGGTCTCGGTCTCGAGCGCATGACCAAAAGTATGACCGAAATTGAGCAATGCCCGCTCACCCTCCTCGCGCTCGTCGGCGGCAACGACCACGGCTTTCATGCCGCAGCTCGTCACGATCGCATGGCGCAGGGGCTCCGGTGCCAACGCCAACAGCGCGTTGCCTTGGCGCTCGCACCAGGCAAAGAATTCGGCGTCGCGGATCAGGCCATACTTGACGGTTTCGGCATAGCCGGCGAGCAGCTCACGTCGCGGTAAACTCGCCAGCACATCCGTGTCGGCGAGCACAAGACGAGGCTGATAGAACGCTCCGATCAGGTTTTTGCCCAACCTGGTGTTGATCCCGGTCTTGCCGCCGACCGAGCTGTCAACCTGCGCCAAGAGTGTGGTCGGGATTTGGACGAAATCGATGCCGCGCAATAATGTCGCGGCGGCGAATCCGGTCAAATCACCGACGACCCCGCCGCCCAGGGCCACCAGCGTCGATCCGCGTTCGACGCCGCAGGCCAGAATTTCTTCGGCCAATCGACCGAAATTTACGAGGTCCTTGGTTTCCTCCCCGGGCGGCAGCACGACCGTGTGCTGGGTAATGCCGGCAGCGGCGAGACTGGCGCGCAAGGGTGCCAGCCAATGCGGCGCGACATTCTCATCGGTAACAACGACCACGTGGCGACGGCGCAGCAATGGCAGTATCTCCTCGCCCGCCGTCGCGAGCAACCCAGGCCCGACGACGATGTCGTAAGCCCGATTGTCGAGGGCTACGACTAACCGATCGCACCCATCCTCGGACGCCATCGTCATTCATCTCACTCCGTCTGGGGCGGGGTGAGCGCCAACGGGCAGGCGCTCACCACCGCTATGGCGCGGTTGACTGTCGCTTCCGGTGATCCGTCGCCGCTGTCGATCGTCAGATCGGCCCCCGCGTAGATCGGGTAACGGCGCTCGATCAATTCGGCCAGGATCGCGCGCGGATCGCCCGCCGATAACAGCGGCCGGTCGCTGCGCCGCGACACCCGCTGCACCAGTACGTCGAGTTCGGCGCGCAGCCAGAGCGACACCGCGCGCTTACGGATCACCGCGCGGGTCACCGGGTCCATATAGGCACCGCCGCCGGTCGCCAGCACATGCACCGGCTGCATCAGCAGCCGGGCAATAACCCGGCGCTCGCCGGCGCGAAAGACATGCTCGCCGCGATTGACAAAGATCTCTTCGATCCTCTCGCCGGCGGCGGTCTCGATCTCTTGATCCGAATCGAAAAACGGCAAGCCGAGCCGCGCCGCCAGACGACGTCCAATCTTGGTCTTGCCGGCGCCCATGAGTCCGACCAGAACGATGGTCCGGCACGGGACAAAGCGTCGCAGCGGCGAGATTCTTTTGTCCGATTCGAGCGCGCCAGTCTCCAACTCGACCCTCTTCGCGAA
>JAFAHP010000777.1 GCA_019237175.1 Alphaproteobacteria bacterium | reverse complement strand
GAGTGTTATTCAGCAGGGACGGTGGCTCATGCGGCATTGAGAGATGCCCAGCGACCTCGTTCAACGGCGACGTGATCGCTCTTATTGCACTCAGAAAAATGCCAGGCTGCGGATCTCGATGCTCTCCCGCGGGCGTGCGTTGGCCGGGGTCGTCGGGTCGTCGAAGGCCGTGTGCGCGGTGAAGCGAGCGCGGCCGTCCTTTTGCGACTCGAAGGTCTTGAACACCAGCGCCTCGTCCGGCTGCATATTGGGAAACCAGTACCAGCGGTGCTTGGGGTTCCAGGTAATCGCCGAAGTCTGCCCGACACGGTCGGGATAGCGCCGCTCGGTCACCACCAGATCGTCGGGTGACAAACTGCGCGCGTCGGCGATCGCCAGCGGCCAGCTCTCGACCGGATAGCGGATCGGCCGCCAGACCTGGACGATCGCAAACCGGTGCTGCAACAGCTCCCCGGCTTCATCGCCCATCAGGTCGCGCACCCGCTGCGGCCCCGACCATTCGGTGTAGTCGTTGTGGACGCGACGCACGACCTCGCGGATTTTGGCCGCCTCGCGCAGTTCGTTGTCGGCGGTGCGCAGGGTGTGGTCGAACACGACGACGCGCTTGGCCCCCGCCTCGGCTTTGATCAGCGCCACCATCTCGGGGTAATAGACGCGGCG
This sequence comes from Alphaproteobacteria bacterium, assembly GCA_019237175.1. Classification (GTDB taxonomy): domain Bacteria; phylum Pseudomonadota; class Alphaproteobacteria; order ATCC43930; family CGMCC-115725; genus AP-15. The sequence goes on along the minus strand of JAFAHP010000777.1, from coordinate 1,619 downwards.
GATTTCGTCTTCGTCGTAAAAATCGGCGACCTCGGTAGGATGCCGGACAAAGCGAAACCCGGTCTTCTCGATCGCGAACTCGCCGATGTGCAGTCGACCGTTGCCCAATGTGACGCGGTGCGGTTCGCTGGTCCCGCCGCCGAGCCGTTTGTCGCTCTCGCCGGGTGCCGCGACGAGCGACACCGGCCGGGCTCCGGTATCGACAAAATAATTGAGCGTCGCCTCGAGCGTTTTGGGCTCGGTATCGAGTTCGGCGAGCTGGACCATCGGGCTCCTCCCACACGCGTGAGGCGATCATAGATTGGCGGGCCCTCCGACACAACAAGCGCCGGGTCGGACAGAGGAAACCGCACCGGTTCGCGGCACACCCATGTGCTGTGCGTCAGTCGTTCACCGAGCAACGACGATCAAGGGTTCGGGGCGGCGCGACCACACCGGCGATAACTTGGTCGAGTGCCTCCATTTGTCCCGGCCACCGATAGTGGGTCTCGGCGGCGGCCCGCGCCTTCGATGCCATTTCGGCGCGAAACTTTGGGTCGAGAAGCAGGCGAACTACGTTTTGGGCAAATTCCACGGCGGTGTCGGCAACGAGGATGCCGTCCCGCTCGGCCGCGACGGTGCCGCGCCAGGCGAGGCGGGAGGCGACGCAGGGCAGGCCCATGGCGAGCGCTTCGAGCAACTTGTTTTGAACACCGCGAGCGACGCGGAGCGGTGCTACGAACACTTCCGCGGCGTCGAGATAGGGCCGCGTGTCGGGGACCCATCCGGTCACGCTGACCCCCGTTTGCTTTGTAAGGCGCTCAACCGCGGCAGTCGGTCGATTACCGCATATCGTCAGGCTCGCCTCGGGAATTTGTGCCTGCACCCGCGGCAGAACTTCTTCGCAAAACCAGGTGACTGCGTCGACATTTGGGAAATAATCCATCACTCCGGTAAAAACGATCGAGCCCGCGCGTTTCTCGCCGCCCGCCGGCCGGAAATGATCGAGATCGACCCCGTTGCCGACCAGCGAGACCGCTACGCCGGGGAACAATTCCTCGAAATCCGCCAGCTCCGCCGCCGTGCACACCAGCGAATGCGAAAAACCGCGGGCAATTTTCTGTTCGTACGCTCGTAGCCGTTTTGCTTCGGTTTGATAAATCCATTTGAGCGGATACTGTTTGCGCTCGGCGTATTGCGCCCATTTCAGCGAGTCGAGATCATGAAATTGGATGATGCGCGGCACGTCGCCAAAGTGTTCGGCGTATTGGGCGACGTTGCTGCTGAAGACGATAATCAGATCGGGCTGCGCTTCGTCATATTTACGAATAATGGCCCGATGAAGGGCCGCTTCGTCAAAGGCCGCGACCGAAAGCGGCCGAGCGCTGCCAAGCGCCCGCAGCGAACGAAGCCGGCTGCGCAGCGTTGTGATCGCAACGGCGGTGACGCTTGCCGTGAAATCGCGAAGGGGCGGAACATTGGCAAGGTCGTCGGCCGCGTCAGCAAGACAGAAAACGTGCACCTCGTGCTGTTGCGAAAGATGCCGAATCTCATGAAAGGTGACGATCTTGTCGCCGCGATCGGGCGGAAAGGGGACACGCTGGCAAACAAAAAAGATGCGCATCGAATGGGTCCGCGCA
>JAFAHP010000773.1 GCA_019237175.1 Alphaproteobacteria bacterium | reverse complement strand
GTCACCACCGATCACGGCATCGAGCCAGGATTTGCAGACCGCGTGTTGCGCGGTGTCCCGGCGAAACGCGTACACCAGCACATTGACGTCGGCCAGGATCAACTCATCCGCCCGGCGTAGCCACGGTCCTCTGTCTCCTGTAACGCGGCCGTGTCGTCGAGGTCAATCCCCGGCATCAAGCCTCCGGTCGCCATGCTCACCGGCGGCAGAGCCCGGCGCACTTTACCCGACGGCTCTCGTTCGCTGAGGACCCGGCGCAATCCTTGCTCGATTAAGGAGGTCAAGGAGCGCCCCTCGGCGGCGGCTTTGCGTTTGGCGTGCCTGACCAGATCCTCTGGAAGACGTACAGTCGTTCGCTCTGTCATATGTCTAGACATATTCAAAATGCGTCTATATGTCAATTTACTCGAAACTGAGAGAATCGTGATTGCGAGCTTGGAGAGGCCGCCCTGCGTCGAGACGGGCAAGCTTTCTACTTCCGAGGAATATCGTTTAGCTTGTGTGCTCCTAATGCGCCCCTTACGCGTTGCTCCCACAAATTTTTCCGCAAGGTTCCCTATGAGGTGCTTCACTGTGGTGCCGAGAGCGCCGCCGGCATGAAATTTTGCGGACGGTACGGCCGCCCGTTGAGCTCGTTTGTCCGGCGTACGGCGAAAGCAATCCCACTAATCTTACATTCTGCGGCCGTTGCGGCGCCTCGCTCGCCACCTTCCCTGTCCCTTCCCCTCCCTCGGGAGAGGGAAGACTGGGCGCTCAGTCTCACAAGATACCGGTCGTGCTTTTCCGCGGATCCTCATGCAGGTAGGCTGGGCGCCATTTCCGCAACGAGCGCGTAGGGAGGAGCCTGATGAAGCACAGCACCGAGCGGATCTTGACCACGCATGTCGGCAGCCTGCCGCGGCCGCCCGATCTGTTGGAAATGATCCAAGCCAAAGAGCAGAGCCGACCGTTCGACGCGCAAACCCTGGCCGCTCGCGTCACGAGTGCCGTCGCCGAGGTCGTACGAAAACAGGCCGAGGCCGGCATCGACATCATGGCCGATGGCGAGATGGGGCGCTTTGGCTTTATCCCCTATGTTAACGAGCGTTTGAGCGGTCTCGAGCCGCGCCCCAATCCGAGGAGCGAAGGCACCTGGGCCCGCTCGCGCGAGCATCTGGCGTTCCCCGAATACTACAATTGGGCGGCGCAGATGCCAGGTGCCGCCGGCGGCGCACAGCGCAATCAGTGGGTGTGCACCGGCCCGATCGCCTACAAAGGACAGGAGACGCTCAAACGCGACATCGACAATCTAAAGGCGGCGCTGGCGCAGGTGCGCCATGAAGAAGCGTTTATGCCGGCGGTGTCACCGGACCAGCTCGCCGGCTGGAACAAAAACGAATACTACAAGACCGACGAGGAATTCCGGGTCGCAATTGCCGATGCCCTGCGCGAAGAATACCGGGCGATCGTCGATGCTGGGCTCGTGCTGCAGGTCGACGACCCGCAATTGGCGAGCCACTACACGACGCACCCCGAGCTCGATATTGCACAATGCCGCAACGTGGCGAGCGCTACAGTCGAGCTGCTCAATCACGCGCTTGGCGGCATCCCGCCCGAGCGGGTGCGCTACCACACCTGCTATGGCATCAACATGGGGCCGCGCGTCCACGACCTCGAATTGAAGCACATTGTCGATATCATGCTGCGCATCAATGCCGGCGCCTATTCGTTCGAGGCCGGCAATCCGCGCCATGAGCACGAGTGGAAGGTGTGGGAGGAGGTCAAATTACCGGCGGCAAAGGCGCTGATCCCCGGCGTCATCACGCACGGCTCCAACTTCGTTGAGCACCCCGAAGCGATCGCCCAACGCATCTCGCGTTTTGCGCAGGTCGTCGGGCGCGAGAATGTCATAGCCGGTGCGGATTGCGGCTTCGCCAGTTTTTCGACAACCTGTGAGGTCCATCCCACTGTCGTGTGGGCCAAGCTCGCGGCACTTGGCGAAGGCGCACGCATCGCGACTAAGGAATTGTGGGGCCGCGCTTAGCCCTCACCCTGATCCTGCAAGCGAGGAGGGGAAGGGACCCGCGAAACGGGAGGGTAAGGGAAGCAACGACGGCAGTGAGCGGTTATTCGCGAGCGCGGAACGTGATCACCACGTCCTCGCCAAGCGCCATGCTGGCGATCGGCTCAAAGCGCGGCGCGCCGGCCAATGCCGCAATACCAAAGGCATCGACCGCCGGAATGCCGTCGCCGCCGATCAGCAGCGCCGCGTGTATCCAGACGAGACGGTCGATCCGCCGGGCGCGCAACAGAGCCGCGGCGAGG
>JAFAHP010000686.1 GCA_019237175.1 Alphaproteobacteria bacterium | reverse complement strand
CAACAGCATCGGCAACCCGCCGGCATGGCGCACCGCGTTGCAGTAATTCTCCCGGATTGCATACCAGGGGAATTTCGACCAGCCGCCCGGAGGTTCGTGATCGAGGGTGAGGCCGATGACGGGAGATGCCATGCCGTTTGTTCATTTCTGCCGCTGACCAGCACGACTTAATCCTCCGCCCTCCTGGGCGCAACATCATCAAGAATGGCCAATCTCGCCCAAGCGGCACGCCGAAATTTTTCATCAGCGTGCCAGGAAAACCGAGCCTGCCTCTCGAAGACATCGGCAACAGGAAGCAGCAAAACGCCGCCGCAAGATATGCACAAACCTGTTGGTGAACCGACCCGCGATTTGGCGCCGATCGGCAAATCGCAAATGCAAATGGGGCGTGAGCGGAGTCGCGACGTGTGCCATGTTGGGCGATCGATTCAGAGGGGCTGATGAGCGAATTCTACGAGATGCCCCTGCGCATCCAGACCTACGACATCGATTTTGCCGGCATCGTCAGCAACATCGTGTTCATCCGCTGGCTCGAGGACCTGCGATTGGCACTGATGGCGCAATCCTATCCGCTGCTCCAAGCGCTGGCCGACGATGTGGCACCAATCCTGATCTCAACGCGTATCGCCTATCGCAGGCCGGTGACGATCGCCGACAAAATGCTGGGACGGATACGGGTCGCGGGACTTGGGCGGGTGCGCTGGCGACTCGCCGCCGAATTCACCGTCGACGGCGCGATCCACGCCGACGCCGAACAGGAAGGAGTGTTTATGCGCCTCTCGACGCGGCGACCGGTTGCAATCCCCGAACCGATCCGCCGCCGGCACGGTCGATGAGGCGGCAACCCTCGCCAATGGTCTTGGCGCTGGCCGAAGCAGAGGCCGCGGCAACGCGGGGCGAAGTGCCGGTCGGCGCAGTGCTGGTCGATAGCGCCGGCAACCTGGCGGCGGCTTCCGGCAATCGGGTCGAACTGGACCACGATCCGACCGCGCACGCCGAGATGCTGGTGTTGCGCGCCGGTGCGGCACGGCTGGGGACGGCACGGCTGGCCGAATGCGATCTTTGGGTGACCCTGGAACCGTGCGCGATGTGCGCCGCAGCGGTTGCGCTGGCGCGGCTGCGGCGGCTCTATTTCGCTGCCTGGGACGCAAAGGGCGGCGCCGTCGACCATGGGCCCCGCATTTTCGACCAGCCAACGACCCATCACCGTCCCGAGGTATACGGCGGGATCGACGAGCGCCGCGCCGTGGCCCTGTTGCGCGCATTCTTCCGCGACAAGCGGTAGCGGCACCGGCTCAAACGAGGTGGCTTGCCGCGGCGGTAAAGCCCAGCAGTGCCAGAAAGGCCGAGAAAGAAGGCCATGCGAGCAGCTAGGGCCAACCTCTCGGCGAGTTGGATCGAGGCCGCTGGCGTATTCCACAACAAGGCTCCATGATAGAGGGGATCTGCTTGGTGAGCCTCCCGAGGTGCAAATGAGCGATACGCCGATCCTGATCCGCCATTCCGAGCGGCCGACCGTGACGTTTCCGGGTGGAGCGGATTATTGCCCGGTGATTGGCGACGACAACGGCGCCGGTGTGGCGGTGCGAACCGGTATCCAGACTTCACCGCCGGGCTACGAGACCCGGCCGCATTCGCACCCTTATGTCGAGCTGTTGACCGTGCTTGAGGGCGAGGGCGAGGCCTGGGTCGAAGGCGAAGCGGAAATCATCCGGCTGGAACCGGGGGTGACGATCGCATTGCCGGCGAATCGCGTGCACAGCTTTCGCACACTGGGTAACAAGCCGCTCGTCACCTACGGTATCCACACCGCGCACAAACGCATCGTCAATTACGCAAATCCGCCGGCCGCGGGCGGCTGACCAGGGGCGGCGACCACGAATTCAGCAGGAGGCAGAGCATGGAAATCCGCCGCATCGATCTGACCCAGCCGCCGGGCCCGCGCATGAGCCGCGCCGTGATCCACGGCGATAGGGTCTTTCTCGCCGGCCTGACCGCCACTGACACCGCGCAGGACATCAAAGGTCAGACCAAGCAAATCCTCGACAAAATCGACTCGTATCTGGCACAGGCCGGCACCAGCAAATCGAACCTGCTGGCGGCCAATCTGTGGATCAAAGACATGGCGCTCTTCGCCGATATGAACTCGGTGTGGAACGCCTGGGTCGATCCCGAAAACCCGCCGGCACGCGCCTGCGTCAAGGCCGAAATGGCGCGGCCCGAGGTGCTGGTCGAGATCATGGTGACGGCCGCCAAGTAATTCGCCGTCGGCGTGCACCCGCAGGCGTGAATTTTGCGCACCGGCCGCCTATTCGACCGCCTCGGATGCCGTATCCAGCGCCAGAAACGGCAACGCGATGTCCCGATCCGGGCGCAGCTGCCTGGGTTCGAGGTCGATCGACGTCAGAGCCGGCAGTTCGGTGCCGGTTCCTTCGACCTCGAGGTCTTGAAACCGGCGCGCCTGCGGCATCACCGAGCCTTCCAAACTCCCGATGAACTCATTATATTTGTGGACGCTACCGGCCAGGCTTTTGCCAAGGCCGGCAATATATCCTCCCATCACCGATAGTCGTTTGTAGAGGTCGCGCCCCAGATCGTGGACGCGTTTTGCGTTTTCAGCGACCTTCTCTTGTCGCCAGCTGTAGGCGACAGCTTTGGCAAGGGCGATCAATGTTGCCGGGGTGACGATCAGCACTCGCTGCTTGGCGGCAAACTCGAAGAGTTCGGGATCGCGTTCTGCAGCCGCGGCGTAAAAGTTTTCGCCGGGAACAAACATCAGAACAAAATCAGGCGTCTCTGTCAGACCGTCCCAATAGGATTTTCCCGCCAGCAATTTGACTTGCGAGCGAAGCTGTTGGGCATGCACCACGAGATGACGCTCGCGGGCTTCGTCATCGGTCGAATCGACGGCATCGAGATACGCCGCCATCGAGGTTTTCGCGTCCACGACGATATTGCGGCCGCCGGGCAGCCGGATCACGACGTCGGGTCGCGAGCGCACCCCGTCCCGGTCGTAGCTCTGCTCAGTCGCGAAATCGCTATGGGCATTGAGGCCGGCGAGTTCGAGCACGTTTCTTAGCGTATTTTCTCCCCAGCGGCCGCGGGTCTTTGGTGCCGCGCGCAGCGCATTGACAAGCCTCGATGTTTCGATGCGCACCGCATACTGCGCTTCGACTACATTTTTGAGTTCGGACGAGAGCGCGCCGTTGCTCGACGCCCGCTCGTTTTCGAGCTTCGCCAAATCGGCCTGATACGCCTGCAATGTCTCGCGAATGGGCGACACCAGCGCAGCGAGTTCCGCCGACGCCCCGGCTTTGTGTTTATCGAACACCTCATTGGCGAGATTGAAGAAGCTGGACTGATTGCCGCGAAGAGCCTCGCTGGCGATGGTCCTCAGGTTGTTATCGATCTCCCCGCGAATCGCGGTCAGAGCTTCGACTTTTTCGGTATGTGCTCGTTCCTGTTCGGCCAGTTTCGCCCGGAGCGAGGAAAGGACCGCGGACGTCTCCATCAGTTGCCTGCGAAGCTCGTTAGCCTCGTTTTCAAGGCCACTGACGCGAGATGCTGCGGTTTCGGCCGCGACCCGCGCCCTCCCGTCGTTCTCCGCCTGGGTTCGCCAGATATTCGTCTCGTTTACCGCTGATTCCAGATCGGCCTCAATCTTGCCGATCCGATTACGCAACAGCGTCGCTTCCGCCGCCGCGACCCGCAGCTTTGCGGCTGCGATCAGCCAGGCCGTCCCGCCTCCCGCGGCTGCGGCTCCGACGATCGACGTTAGGGTCAAAACTTCCATGGCTGTCCGCTGCCTCGCGTTTCCGCGAATAGCGAACATAGATCGAACGTTATCGCCGGTCAATGCGATGTTCGATTATTGTTCCATGACACTTATCGTAAACGAAGCTAGGCCCAGGAATTTCCCGATCTCCGTGTTTGACCGAAGAATGGCAGCCTTCAGCGCCAATACATTTTCGTCATTCCCGCGCAAGCGGGAACCCAGGGGGCCAAGGTCCGAGCGCTGGCCCTGGGCCCCCGCTGTCGCGGGGGTGACGATAATCGGGGTGCTCGTGAGGTATTTC
>JAFAHP010000333.1 GCA_019237175.1 Alphaproteobacteria bacterium | reverse complement strand
CCCAGCGCCAGCAACAGGTGATGCAAACTCGCCAGCACCACGACAAAGGGCAGAGAAAACAGGAGGCCGAGGACGAGCCCGGCGCCGGCGGTCCGAGCGGCACTGCGGCGATCGCCGGCCCCGAGCGCATGCGCGGCAAGCGGCGATACGGCAAACAGAATGCCCTGCAATATCATGCCGACGGTGAAGTAAAACATGCCGCCGAGGCCAGCGGCGGCGAGCGGAATTGTGCCGAGGCGCCCGACCATGACCGTATTGGTGACGCCCATCGCCATCAGCGCGAGATTGGCCGCCGCAAGCGGCGTGGCGAGCGCCAGCGTCGCCCTTAATTCCCCGCCACCGCCTCTCATTCCCTCCCCTGCAATCCCCGGGTCAAGCCCGGGGAGGGGAGCCCCCGGACGGCCGTCCGCGAGGCCAGGCGCTCCGGGGGTAGGCAGGGGGGCGCCGCCCCAAGGCCGCCAACGGGCTCGATTGATTGGTTTCATCCGGCTCTCTCTGTCGTCCGTCAAGGAGCCGCCGCCGAACCGGATAAAGACCCCTAAAAAAGGAAAAGCCCCGACCGGTTCTGGCGGGGCCCCGATGGGTCGCGTGTTGGTGGGTATCAATGCACGCGCATACCCTCAGGCCCCACGGCGCAACCGCGCGAAAGCGCAGCGGTCGTCATCGGTGATAGGAATGCGCAACTCATGCGGCATTGAATAACCCCCCGGAGGGCCGGCGTCAACCCAGCAGCCGCCGCGTCGCGTCGACAAGTCCGAGGCGAGCGATGTAAGCTCTGCTAACCGGAGCTACTTCTCTGGGCTTGTAAAAAAACTCGTTCGCTATTCATGTATCGCTTCCCCGGCGCAAGCCGGGGCCCATCGTTCCGCAGCACGAACGGGTGGACGGTTGGTAAGGTCTCGCGATTGCTTGATGCGCAGGCGCTCGTGGACGCATGGATCCCGGCTTCCCCCACGGAACGTAGTCCGTGGGCTGAAGGCCCACGGGAACACGGCAATTGATTTTGTCTCCACAAGAGGGCGTCCAATTTCTTAAATCAGGACAGCAGCCACAGCCAGGAGGACGGGGATGGAAATCGGCGCGCAAATTTTTTTCACCGAGTACTCGATATCGCCGACCGATCTGGCGATGGCATTGGAAGAGCGCGGTTTCGATTCGCTGTGGGTGGCCGAGCACTCGCACATCCCGGTCAAGCGGCGGTTTACCCACCCGCTCGGCGAAGCGGCGCTGACCAAGGAATATTTTGATGTGATGGACCCGTTCGTCACGCTGAGCGCGGCGGCGGCGGTCACCAAGAAGCTCGAACTCGCCACCGCGATCTGCCTCGTGATCCAGCGCGACACGATCCAAACCGCCAAGAGTGTCGCCTCGCTCGACCAGATCTCGCGGGGGCGCTTTTTGTTCGGCATCGGATGCGGATGGAATGCCGAGGAAATCGAAGACCACGGCACCGCGTACGAAACCCGCACCCTGAAGATGCGCGAGCAGATCGAGGCGATGAAGGAGATCTGGACCAAGGACGTGGCAGAATATCACGGCAAAATTGTCGATTTCCCGCCGATGAACGCCTGGCCCAAACCGGTCCAGAAACCGCACCCTCCCGTCATCGTCGGTGGCGCCTTTCGCTTGGCGGCGCGCCGTGCGCTGCGTTACGGGAATGGGATCTTGCCGGCGGCGCCGGGAGCCGGCTCGGGCGGCCCACAAGAGTTCATGCCGCACTGGCGCCGGATGGCCGAGGAGGCGGGCCGCGACCTGCATTCGCTGTCGGTGACATTGGGCGGCGCGCCCGAGGATCTCGATGCCCTAAAGCGCAACCGCGAACTCGGCGTCTCGCGTATGACCGTGCGATTGCCGCCGACCAAGGCGGAAGAAATCCTGCCCATCCTCGACCGCTGGGCCAAGCTGATCCCGCAGGTCCGAAACTGACGCTTCGCGCGTGATCCATCGACACAGCTGCCGCTTCGGGAAAGGAACCACCACGATGAGCAATTACCGTACACTGCGCGCGGGGGTCTTCCTGCCGCCGTTTCATCCCAACGACGAAGACCCGCTGTTGTGCATGGAGCGCGATTTCGAGCTGATGCAGTGGCTCGACCTGCACGACTACGCCGAGGCGTGGATCGGGGAACACCATTCCGGCGGTTACGAGATCTATGGTCAGCCTGAATTGTTTATCGCCACGGCAGCCGAGCGGACCCGCCGCATTCGGCTCGGCACCGGGGTGATCTCGCTGCCCTA
>JAFAHP010000317.1 GCA_019237175.1 Alphaproteobacteria bacterium | reverse complement strand
CTATTGTCGCCTCGCGTAATAATTCTGGCTCTATTCGTCCTTTTCTCTTTTGGCGCTTTCCGGGCGCAAGCGCAGGCATTGTCTGAGGCAGACCTTCAGGCGACCCGTGCCGCTCTCGCCGCGGCGCAGGGCGGGGATTGGAGCCGGGCCTACGCCGATGTGGCATCGATCAGCGATCCGTTACCGCTCAAGATCGTTCGCTGGGTGGATTATTCCCGACCCGGCGCACCGGGCCGTTTTCCCGACATCGCCGATTTCATCGAGGAGAACCCTGAATGGCCGCGCCAAAAGGCGTTGCGCAAGCACGCCGAAGAAGCATTGGCCGGCGAATCCGATGCGCTCGCCGCCGATTGGCTCAACCGCTATCCCGCGGTGAGTGCCGCCGGTAAAGTCCGTATCGCGGAGATCATCCTGAACTCCGGAGATCTCGAAGACAGCACCGCGGCTTTGCGGGAAACCTGGACCGATGCCGATTTCGGTCCGACTGACGAGAAGAACTTTCTTGCGCATCACGCGTCTGCAATCCGACTGGAGGATCATGAAAAGCGGCTCGACCGGCTGCTCTGGGACGGGCGCACTGATGCGGCGCGCCGCATGTTGCCGCTGGCGCCGGCCGATTGGCGCAGCCTGGCCGAAGCGCGGTTGGCGCTTGCCGCTCAGGTGCCAAGTGCGGGGCTCTTCGTGGCCCGAGTCCCGGCGGGGCTGCGTACCGACCCCGGCTTCGTCTATGAGGCGTTGTACTGGCTCACCAAAAAAGACATGGTCGATGCGGCAGTTCGCATATTGCTGTCGCATCCGGGGGACCCAGTCCGTCCCGCCGCATGGTGGGCAGAACGGCAAGTTATCGCGCGGCGGGTGCTTGCAACCGGCGACGCGGAACTCGCGTACCGGATCGCCGAGCAGCACGGCGAGCTCGATGGAAGCGCCTACTCCGAATCCGAGTTTCTTTTGGGCTATATCGCGCTGCGATACATGAAAGATCCTGGGCTCGCCTTTGATCATTTCTCCCGAATTCTGACCCGGGTCAGCACCCCCTACGCCAAAGCCCGGGCCGGATATTGGGGCGGACGCGCCGCCGACGCCCAGGCCAAGTCGGCCCTTGCGACCAAATGGTATGCCGCGGCGGCCGATCACATGGCCACATTTTACGGCCAGCTAGCCGCCCATCGGCTCGGTGACGATGCGCCGCCGCGACCCGTCCCCGAGCCGGTTCCCGACAATACGGAACTTGCTCGCTTCGACCAAAGCGAGTTGGTTCGCGCCACGCGAGTATTGTTTGATCTCGGCTATCGGGACCAGAGCAAGACGTTCCTTTTGAGCATGGCGGACAAGGCTGCGACCCCGGCGCGGTTCGCGATGCTCGCGACCCTCGCCGAGGCCAGTGGGCGCATTGATCTCGCTATCGCGGTGGCCAAGCGTGCCATCGAGGCCGGAACCCCACTCATGATCCACGGTTACCCGGTTACCACGATACCCAGCGGTGGCACCGCGGAGCATTCGCTGCTGTTCGCAATCACGCGTCAAGAAAGCGCTTTCGAACGTGACGCAATCAGTCCGGCGGGAGCGCGTGGGCTGATGCAATTGATGCCGCTGACCGCGAACTCGGTTGCGAACAAGATGCCGCTACCCTTTTCTCTCGAGCGATTGACCACCGACGGGGTCTACAATGTTCTTCTCGGGCGTACCTATCTCGAGAAGTTAATTGATGATTTCGGAGGGTCTTACGCGCTGGCTATCGCCGCCTACAACGCCGGTCCTGGACGGGTTCGGCAGTGGCTTCATGATTACGGCGATCCGCGCGGCGGCGATATCGACATGGTCGATTGGATCGAGAACATCCCAATTGACGAGACCCGCAATTATGTTCAGCGTGTTCTCGAGAACCTGCAGGTTTACCGCGGCCAGGTCGGTCGCAACTCGGCGTTTTCGCTCGTCAGTGACCTGGCCCGCTGAGTAACGTCCCGACAGGATGCGGCGCCGCTCGCGATGAGGGATGCGCTTCATACCGCCATCCGCATCTCGTCTCCGCTCTCCTCCTGCGGCGAAAACTGGACTCGGTAATACTCAGCGAAAAAGCGGTCTCGACTCAGTAATTCCGGCAGGGTTCCCTGTTCTACGATGACGCCGCCTTTGAGGACGACAATGCTGTCGCAACTGCGGACAGTCGACAAACGGTGGGCGATGAGAAAAGTAGTACGTCCCTCCATCAGCCGCTTTATCCCAGCCATCACCAGCGCTTCAGTTTGGACG
>JAFAHP010000170.1 GCA_019237175.1 Alphaproteobacteria bacterium | reverse complement strand
CTTCACTACTAAGGAGGCCGGTGAAGGTACCGGCCTCGGTCTCTCGCAGGTCTACGGCTTCGTCAAGCAGTCGAATGGACACATCAAAATCTACAGCGAGTTAGGCGAGGGTACCACGGTCAAGCTCTACCTGCCGCGATCTGCAGGCGACAGCGTCGAGGCCCGCGAACCAATTGGCAGCCAACCAGTGGCTGCGCAACCACGATCGGAGACGATTCTCGTTGTCGAAGACAACGAGCTGCTATTGGCGTCGGTCGCGACGATGTTACGGGAACAAGGTTATCGGGTTCTGACCGCGCCAAACGCGTCCGCGGCATTAGAGCTGCTCGCATCGGAAGACATCGACCTACTATTCACCGATGTCAGGCTCCCCGGGAGACTGGACGGGCGTCAGCTTGCCGATGAAGGTCAACAGCTCTGCCCTGACCTAAAGGTGCTCTTCACGACCGGCTACACGCGAAACGCCGTCATCCACCAGGGTAGGCTCGATCCCGGCGTTGAAATGATCGGCAAGCCGTTTAGCTACGCCGCACTGGTCGTGAAGATACAACGAGTACTCGGCCAGACAGGCTAAGACGCGGCGCGCCAAATCAAACCAGTTCCGCGCGGACGATCAGCGCATCGACGGCGGTGATGGCGCTGCCAGTGCAGATCAATGGGTTGAGGTCGAATTCGCTGATGAGGTCGCACTGGTCGGCGATGAATTCGGAGGCGCGGCAGACAATGTCGCACAGAGCCGGCAAATCGACCGCCGGCAACCCACGATAGCCTTGCAGCAGGCGAAAGGCACGCAATTCATGCAATAAGGCCTTCGCCTCATCGGGCCCGATCGGCGCCGGCGCCAGTGCGGTGTCCTGCAATACTTCGACGAGAACGCCGCCGAGCCCGACGACTACCAGCGGGCCGAACAGCGGGTCGACACGCCCGCCGACGATCACCTCGACCCCATGCGGCACCATCTTTTGGACCAGCACGCCGTCGAGGCGGGGTGCGGGCGACTGCGCCGCAACGCGCCCCAGGATCGCGTCATGCGCGGTGCCGACCTCGGCGGCGTTCTTCAGGTTGAGATGGATCACACCGGCTTCGGTCTTATGCAGCAGATCGGGCGAGAGGGCCTTCAGCACCACCGGAAAGCCCAGAGCCCTGGCCGCGGCGATTGCGCCATCGCGATCGGTGGCGAGGCGTTCCTCGACGCAGGAGATGCCGTATCGTGCCAATGCCGCCTTGGCTTCGCGCTCCGTCAGCACCGGTGCGGCAGCGGCGGCGATCAGCCGCGCTGCTATATCTTTCGCGGTTGGCGGCGCCAGCACGCGCGGCCCTTGCCGAGGCTTCGCCCGATGCGCGGCGCGCCAATTTGCGGCGGCCAGTGCGGCAAAGCAGCTGTTCACGGTCGGGAACAACGCGATGTTCCGGGCCTGCTCGCGTGCCTTGGCACCCGGCCCATCGCGCCATTCGCTCTGCCAGGGGCTGCAGATGATCTTGCCGTAGCGGCCGGCGAGCTCGTCATAGACCGGGATGAACCGTATCGACGCCTCGGATGAATAAACCGCCGGCATCGCCAGCGCGCCGTATTCGGGGGCGCCGAGCAATGCCTCGACGCATTCGATCAGGGAATTCGGGTCGTTGATGACCTGCGCGGTCACGTCGCACGGGTTGCGCGCCGCGCCGAACTCGGGAATACGCGCCTCGAGGATCGCACGCACCTCGCGATTCGGCTGCGGCAATGGCACGCCATGTTGCTCGGCACGATCGGCGGCCATGATCGCCGAGCCGCCCGAGGCAGCGACGACGGCGACACCCGGTGCGGTGGGCTTGGGGGCCTTGGCGAAGAACGACGCGGTCGGGATCAGCGACTCGTAATCCTCGACGAGGACGACGCCGGCGCGCCGGAACGCGGCGCGGTAGGCGGCGTAGGAGCCGGCGAGCGAGCCGGTATGCGACAATGCCGCCGTCGCCCCCTCCTTGCCAGTCGCCATCTTAAAGACGACGAGCGGCTTGTCGGCCTGCCAGGCCAGTTCGGTTGCCGCGAGAAGGCGTTCGGGCGCGCTCATTCCTTCGAAGAGGCAGGCGATGACTGCGCAGGCGGGATCGTCGGCCAGGTAGGCCACGCAGTCGGCCATGTCGATGTCGCAGGAATTGCCCGAAGTCAGCACATGGCTAAACGACACGCCGCGCGTCACCGCCTGCGCCAGCGCCATGCCCAAGGCACCCGATTGGCTGACGAGGCCGATCGCCCGCGCCGCGGGCCTCGGCACCGGGGTGATGTCCATAAAGGTGATTGCGGCGCCGCATAGCGCATTGACTATGCCGACGGTATTCGGCCCCAGCAATGCCATACCGCTCTCGTGGGCAATATCGGCGAGGCGGGACTGTTCGGCAGTCCGCTCGGCCCGGCCCGTCTCGGCATAGCCCGAGGCAAAGACGATCGCACCCCCCACCCCGGCGGCGACGCATTCGCGGACGATCGGCTCCACCGCATCGCGCGCGGTCGCGATCAGCGCGCAATCGACCCTTTCCGGCACCGCGCCGATGGTCGGGTAGCAAACCAGCTCACCGATCTCTTGATAGCGCGCGTTAACCGGATAGACCCGGCCGTCATAGCCGCCGAGATTGCGCAGCACCGCCGCACCAAACGCGCCGGGCCGCGGCGACGCGCCGATGACCGCGATGTTGGCGGGATGCAACAGCCGCTGGAGCGCCTGGTGGCGCCGCAATGGCCGGGACAAAGTATTCATCGGGTGTCTCACCTTGCGATTGATTGGCGGCGCTGCCAGAAGGGTGCGGCGGGCCAGCGCATTTCGCTCGAATAGCTGAATGCCAGATGCCGCCGGTATGCATGCTGAATTCCGTCCATGATCTGCTGATAGCGAGCCGGCGCGGCGAGGTCGCCAGAGAGGTAGCTGTCAGCGGCCTCAGCCGCGGCCAGACCAGTGAACAGCGCATGCAGCAGTCCCTGCGAGGACAGCGGGTCGAATGTCATGCTGGCGTCGCCCGCGGCAATCCAGCCGTCGCCAATGCAGGGGTTCAATGTCGAACTATGCGCAGCGGTGAAGCCGCCCTGTTCCGGAGCAAACGCGCATTCGGCAAGGATGGCGCCGATCTCGTCTTTATCCGCCGCGTGCTCGGCGAGCTCAATCCCCTGATGCGCGATGCGCGCCGCAGGCAGATCGGCATCGGTCAGAAAGGCCAACACCCGCCGACCTCCGGGCAATGGCGCTGTGTACCACCACCCATCCGTAGAGGCCGCGACCGTAGTAAGGCCGGCCCCACAACCAGTCGAGCGCGCCCGGCCATGCACCCACCCGCATACCAATCGGTCAGTTACAAGGCGCTCTGCACCGACTTGGCGAGCGAGCGGCGCGGCCCGTCCGCCGGCGTCGATGGCAAACGCGGTCGACAAATCCATCCGGCCATGGTCTGTCGCGAGCTGCACATGCCAGCATCCGTGGCCGCGCCGGATCGCATTGAGGCGAGCTGGTGCGAGCAGCCTTGCGCCCCGAGCGACAGCGACAAGACGCAACCAGCTGTCGAAGCGCGCCCGATCGAGGTGCCAGCCATGCCCATCGGGATCGTTTATGAAGTCGGTTACCTCCGGGATATCGGCCCCAGACGGCGCGGTTGCCGTAGCACGGCGTGTGGCCCTCCGCGAGAAACCCGTCGAGCAGGTCCATATCCGTCAGAAGCCGGCGCGCGGTGGGTGGCAGTGCCTCGCCGATCCGCGGCGAAGCACCCACTCGGCGCTCAACCAATATCACCCGGCGGGTCGGCGCCAAATTCAGGGCTGCCACCGACCCGGTGGGGCCGGCGCCCAGGATCAGGACGTCGGTGTCGACCGGTCGGCTCAGCGCCTGAGCCCGTGCGGAAAGCGTCGCATTTTGTCGATGCCGGAGAGATCGAGCCGCTCGGCGGCGCGAGGCCCGACTGCGGCGGCGACCGCTCGCGCCGCCGGATGCAGGTCTTCCACCTCGACGACAGCCGGAAACGGCCCGCCCGCCGGCCCCGCTCGTGTCTCCACCACCCCCATATAGTCGAAATGAGCCATCATATTATTGATCTGGTCGGTGTAGCTACGGCTGCCCAGCGGGCGCAGCCACGATGCGCGGCGCGCAAAGGCGGCGAGGCGCTCGGCCAGCGAGAGCTGCTGGTTCATCACGATGTCGTAATCTTCTTGGGTCAGCACCTGGTTGGGGACGCGCGCGGGCCAGAATGTCGGCAGATAGGGATCATAAGACGGCAGATATCCCGACCGGCAGCTCGCCGTGTCCGTCTGCCAAGGTACCGCCATCCAGCGGGTGATCCCGCCCGGCAACTGGCCGCCGAGCAGCGGCCCGTTGGGCAGACTGATGATATCGGCGCCGATCGCCGGTCCATATTCGGGCTCGATCCAGCCGGGTGCGGCATGGGCGATGCGGAACGGCGCCATATAGAGACCGGCGGTGCGCATCGGCCAGGTCATTTCGCAGCCGGGGTGAAACGCGTCGGCAAGACAGAATTCCAGCGAGGCGCGGTCGAGCATATCCGGCTGCTCTGCGACCGGCAGATCCTCGATGTGCCGGGGCGGGGTGCGGCCGGGAACATAGTCGGCATCGAAATCGCCGGCCGACCACTGCTGCAGCATTGCGAGCTGGGTGTTGGTCAGCGCAGCGTTTTGCCGCGGCGTCTCCGCCGGTGGGAGGGCAACGGCGTCCCCGTAGAGCCACGGCCACGGCGACGGCGCTCAGGCATCGCGGTCGAAGACGCGGAACTGGTTGGCGATCACATGACGCATCTCGGCCGTATCAGCGCTGTTGCGCGACAGCTTCTCTAGCCATTCCGGGTTGGCAAAATCGCTGGGTGCGCCCCAGCCGAACCCGGCGGCAAAGCCGGCATTCACCCGTTGCAACCGCGACAGACGCTCGAAGATCGGCCGGATATTGCGGTCGAAGGACGGCCGGGGCGGCTTCGGTAATGTTCTGGCGGTGATCGCCGAGTCGCGGATCAGATCCCACATCGTGCGGACCGATTTCTGCAGTGGCCCGTAGTTCGGCGGCGCAACGACGATCCAGCCTGGATCGACCTGCAGCTTTTGGCCCGCGAGGGTGACCTCCACCGTCACTGGGCCATCCGAGGTGTCGTCGTGCCAACCTTCGTTATTGGCAAAGGTGACGGCGCGGGCGCCATTGTACGAGGCCGATTTGCCCCGGCCGCCAAGCACGATCAATCGGCCCTGCGGATCGGTCCGGATCTCTCCGAGATAGACCCGTGTGCCGAGGAACGTGCCGGTGTCAAAGCTGTAAGCGGGGCCGCCCCCGGCATCCCGGCCGCTGATGTGTCGCGGGCCAGGATCGATGACCAGACGGTTTCTGTCGGCGATCGTCAAGTTGCGCAGCCAGGAGGTCGGCGCCGACCCCGCCTCCGGTATGTCGAGCGCAAGCTGGAACTGGTACCAGGCGGATTTCTTGTTGGCGAGGTGCACACTCCAGCGGATCTCGGCATTGTCTGCCGTCAGCTCGGCGACCGCCCGGCCGGCCGCATTCAGCCCATAAAGGCGAAATCGCACTGACTGGCGTTTCAATGCGCCCGTCGAATCGCGATAAAAACCCGGCAGCTCAGGCAGCGGATCGGTTACCTCGGGCGCCAGAAAATGCTCGTTCTCGCTGTTGCCGAGCCGCGCTATGCCGATCGCCGGGTAGATCGCCGCCCGCACGATCGTCGTACCGCCGGTCCCGCCCGGCCCCGCATCTCGCCCGCTCATGGCCTGCTCCACTCAGTGGAGCGATTAATGTAACAGATTTGACGATGGCCGCGGGCAAGCCGCCGCAGCCTCGTGCCAGCCGTGCCCCCGCGATCGATGATCCGGTCGGTGGACAGGCCGCCGGTGGGCGGTGCGCTGGCGCGCCGCATTGGCCCCTTTCTCGGCGTTTCCAGACATGCTCGGCGCAACATCAGCCGCGCCTTTCCCGAGCTTCGAGACCGAGATCGCAAACCTCATCGGCCGCATGTGGAGCAATCTCGGCCGCGTCGCGGCCGAATACCCGCACCTACGGAAAATGTGCGTCTTCGAACCGTGCCGGCGCGTCGAGACGCATGGCTTCGAGCATGTTGATCGGGCAGTCGCAGCCGGGCGGCGGATGATCGTTTTTCTCCGGCCATATCGCTAATTGGGAGATCGGCATGCTTGCCGGGGCCCCGCACGGAATCTCGGTCGCCCAGATCTACCGCGCTCTCAACAATCCGCTGATGAACCGCATGATCGCGCGGTTTTGCGGTGATCGCGGTGAATTCATTCCGAAAGGCGCAATAGCCGCGCGTCGCGCGATCGCGGCGCTGCACGGCGGCACGCATCTGGGCTTGCTCGCGGACCAGAAGATGAATGACGGCATCCCGGTGCCGTTCTTTGGCCGCCCGGCGATGACCGCGCCTGCCCTTGCTGTTCTGGCGCTCCGCTTCGACTGCGACGTGCTGCCGCCCCCGGTTGAGCGACTCGATGGCGCACCCTTCCGTGTCATGGTCTTCCCGCCGCTGCTCCTGCCGCGCAGAGGCGAGCCTCATACCGACGCCGCGACGCTGATGGCCCGAGTCAATGAGATCCTGAAGGCGTGGATCCGTGACCGCCCGGAGCAATGGCTCTGGCTGCACCAACGCTGGCCGGACTAGCTGCTGCTATGTCGCGGGACGCTCGTGCAAGGCGACCAAATCGCCCGAGGGATCACGACTCCGGACGCGCGATCCGTCTTCGCCCCGGCCGCACCGCCGCGCCCAACCCGGCGCCATGGTCCTTGAAGGTGGCTGGCAAAGGAACGTGCATGAAATCGCCGGCAGGGCTGAAAAGGCGGGGCGCTGTCGATGCCGAGATGGTCTTCGGTCGCGCGGATCAGTGCCTGGGCCTCCGACAGATCAGGTTTTCAGAGGCGGCGGCGGGCCGCGGAAGCCTCGGCGGACGGGTCCTCGCATTGGTCGATACTGAAGACTGAGAACCGTAGAGCAAGAATACACGACCGAGAGTTCCGCCATATCCATCTGAAACCGGGTGCGGACGTTACCAACCAGGGCCACTCGACCTGCGAAACCCACGGCCCGATTCTGTTTGGGACTGCACCCGGCGCCGGTGCTCGGTGATCCACGCCTCGGCGTCTGTTTTGGTTTTGAACATGCTGACCCTGGTCGGATGACTGTCCGGGATGCTGACCTCGACGCCGAATGCACCGTCGTCAAACGCGATCACGCGATAGGTCGCCTCGGCGTGGGGGTGCGTCTTTGGCATACCAATGCGGCTCGATCATGAATCTGGCTGCCCAAAGACCCTGCCTCAGGCTCATGGGCGCAAGGAAGCCGGAAACTCGTTTTCTGCTCCGCAGGCGGAGCAAGTAACCGCGTCGACAATGACGCGCTGGGTCGGCCCCATGCTCGCAGCGATGACCGAACCGCAGTTACCACATTGGTAATCGGTGTCGCCGCTACCCCGGAACACCGGTTTGACAAGCTCGGGCGGGCGGTGATCAGCAGCGCTCGATGGCGGACGCCTGACCTTCAGCAAAATGCTCGGCATCGAGCTCGCTCCTTCATGATCGCGCGAGCTGGTCTTCGCGGACAACGCGTTCATGGCCGTCCAACTGGCTCTTTACCCGGTATTGGAGAACACTGGCCGATTCGGGCAGCAAGCGAACTATCTTGAAGCTTCCGGAGCCAGGGGTGCCTTGGCCCAGATCGGGTGAAAATCGAACGGTCTGTCCAACCGCAAACTTGTGTTGTGCTGACATACTTCTCTCTCCTACGCGCCGTACATGACCGGGGCCCCGATGCTCGCGGACGGCGGCGGGGCAGTCGTCAGGGGTTGGCCAGCGGCGTACCGTGATCCGCGCGTTCGGCCAACCGCTCGTATTGCAGCGCGACGTCCCGCAAACGCTCCTTGACCCCGGCTGTCGTCGCTTCGCTGGCCAATTGTCGGACGCGAGCCGCGTTGCGACGGTAATATTCGGCTGGAAGCGGTGGTCTGGTTGACAGATAATCCATCTCAGTAGGCGCCGGGACCATCAATAGCCTTCCCGCTCAAGCCGCTTGCCGAGCATCTTGCGGTGGCGCCTGATCGCTTCGGCCTTCTCGCGAACGCGGCGTTCCGATGGTTTTTCGTAGGCCCTGCACCGTTTCATGTCCCGGAAGGTGCCCTCGCGCTGCATCTTTTTCTTGAGCACCTGCAGGGCCGCATTGATGTCGTTATCGCGCACGAAGACCTGCATGACCGGGATGCCTCTCCAAAGGCTTGTATTCCGCCCTCACGCCCGCAGGAAAAGAGGAGCCGGCGGAGCGGGCTCCCGCACGTGGGCTAGATTAGGCTTGCCGCAGATTGACCGCCGAGGTCTTGCCCTGGTTCCCGCGTTCGAGCTCGAAGCTCACCCGCTGGCCTTCGTGCAGGTTACCCATGCCAGAGCGCTCGACAGCCGTGATGTGCACGAACACATCTCTCGACCCGTCCTCCGGCTGAATGAAGCCGTAGCCTTTCTGGGCATTGAACCACTTCACGGTCCCGATCGCCATTTTCGTCCTTCCCAAACCGAATTGCGCCACCGCTCACGAGCGAACAGTGCCGTCACACAGCCACATCGAACGGATCGCGGTCCGGCGCTCGCTCGCGCTCGGGAAGGCAGGCCGAACCATGAAGAAGCCGACAACGCTTGAGATGGGCACCCTTGCGGGTTTTACAAGCCGCCGCGCCGGTAGGTCCGGGAGGGCGCCCTTCCCTAAGCCGCATAGCGGCCGCGGCCGAAGAGGCCGTCTTTGGCCGCCTCGCCGGCCTTGTCGAACGCCGTCGTCTTCGCTCGCGCGTCGTCGACCGCCGCCAATGCGCGGGACACCGCCGGCCGGCTGTTGATCGTCGTGACCCACGCCATCAGCTTGGGGTAGTCGGCTTCGGTGGGCTTGCCGAGAAAGGTGCCGACTCCGCGCGCCACGGGAAGGTCGCGATGTTGGCGATCGAATAGCTCTGACCGCCGAGAAACGGCACGACGCCGAGCCGCTCTTCGAGGGTGGCAAGCACCCGGCGCACTTGCGTGCGGTAACGGTCGAGCGCGTAGTCGTTGCCCTTGGGCGCAAACCGCATGAAATGCACGTACTGTCCGAACATCGGACCGACCAGGGTCATCTGCACCATCATCCGCTGGATCGCATCGAACCGTGCGATCGCGTCCTTGGGCAGAAACTGTCCGGTCTTTTCCGCCAGGTAGAGCAGGATCGCCCCCGATTCGAAGAGCGTGTAGGGCTTGCCGTCCGGCCCGTCATGGTCGGTGATGACCGGCACCTTGGCGTTCAGGTTGAGCTTCAGAAACTCTGGCTTGAACTGTTCTTCGCCAAAGACGTCGATAGGGTGCACGGTATAGGGCAGCCCCATCTCCTCGCGGGCGATGTAGATCTTGACGACGTTCGGGCTTCCCATGGCGTATAGGTCGATCATCGTCGGCTCCTGGCTTCGGGGTCGGGTGGGCGGAGCATGACATGGCAGCAAGCGCGTATCCAACAGCACCGGCTGAGGCGAGGGTCGTCGGCCGGTCGGTATTGCGCCTCGAAGATCCGCCGCTCTTGAGCGGCAAGGGGCGTTTCGCCGCTGATCTTTCATTTCCGTACCAGCTGCACATGCGGGTCGTGCGCTCGGCCTATGCGCATGGCAAGATCGTCGCGATCGATCGCGCCGCGGCGCTGGCGACACGTGGTGTCGTTGCCGTATGGACTTCGCACGACATTTCCGATCTGCCATCGATCGGCTTGCGCGAGGGCATCGGTACATCGCAAGCCGACGTCACCCGACTGATGCCCTATCTGCAACCGGTGCTGGCGCGAGAGCGCGTACGTTATGTCGGCGAACCGGTCGCGGCCGTCTTCGCCGAGGATTCGTATCTTGCCGAGGACGCGGCCGACCTCGTCACAGTCGCGGTCGAGGAATTGCCCGTTTTGCTGGCCGCCGACGACCCTCCGGGTGAGCTCGCGCCCGGCCGCGGCACCGAAGCCGACATCATCTGCAAGGGCTATGGCGACCTCGAACGCGCCTTTGCCGCCGCGCACACGGTCATCGAGCTCGACCTCACGGTCGGACGCCACTCCGGCTCCCCGCTGGAGACCCGCGGGGCGCTCGCCAGCCACGATCCGGCGCGCGATGTGGTCGAGATGTACGGCGCCGCCAAGATACCGCACGTCACCCGCGACCTGCTCGCCCGCACCCTCGGGCGCAGCCCTACCTCGGTGCATCTCCACGAAGGGCATGTCGGCGGCGGCTTCGGCATCCGCGGCGAGCTTTATCCGGAAGATGTGCTGGTCTGCCTCGCCGCATCGCGACTGGGCCGCCCGGTCAAATGGATCGAAGACCGGCGCGAGCATCTGATGGCGGCAAATCACTCACGCGAGCAGCGCCACCATATCCGCGCGGCCGTGGATCGCGAAGGCCATATCCTGGGGATCGACGACGAATTCTTCCATGACCAGGGCGCCTATTTGCGCACCCATGGGACGCGGGTGGCGGATTTGACCGCGGGCATGCTGCCCGGGCCCTACCGCGTCCCGGCCTACCGCGTCACCGGGCATGTCCGGCTGACCAACAAGACCCCGGCGGCGACCTATCGCGCGCCGGGCCGCTACGAGGGCACCTTTGTACGCGAGCGGCTGGTGGATGCAATCGCCGCGAAGCTCGGGATCGGCCCGGCGGAGGTGCGCCGCCGCAACCTGATCGCCAGCGCCGAGATGCCCTATCAACGCCCGCTCGACGCGATCGGCGACGAGATCGTCTACGATTCGGGCGACTATGCCGGGCTGCTGACCAAGGCTCTTGCCGCTGTCGGGTGGGATGGGCTGCAAGCGGGGCTGCGGCAGCGCCGCGCGGCCGGCGAAGCGGTCGGCGCCGGCCTCGCGATCTTTGTCGAGAAAAGCGGTCTCGGTCCGACGGATCGGGTCACGATCTCGGTCGATGATCAGGGCATCGTTGAAGTCGTCACGGGTGGGGCTTCGGTCGGACAGGGCTTCGAGACGGTGATGGGGCAGATCACCTCAGACGCACTTGGGGTCGACTACCGCCGGGTGCGGGTCGTGCACGGGCATACCAACCGGATCGAGCGCGGGGTCGGGGCGCATGCATCGCGCGCGACGGTGATGACCGGCTCGGCGACCCACATTGCGGCGAGCGCGCTCAAGGGAAAGGCGCTCGAGGCCGCGGCCGGGTTGATGCAATCGCCGCTCACCGCACTCGACTTGGTCGATGGCCGGGTGATCCGCCGGGATCTGCCGGACGGACCCTCGATGGACCTCGGCGAGATCGCCCGAAATACTCCGGGCGGGCTCTTCGCCGAGGGCCGGCACAACACCGAGCACATGAACTACCCCTATGGGGTTCATGTCGCCGTCGTCCGCGTCGACCGCGCGACGGGAGGGGTCGAGATCGAGCGTTATTTGACCGCCTACGACATCGGGCGGGCGGTCAACCCGATGCTCATCGAAGGCCAGATCGCCGGCGGGTTCGCGCAAGGTGTCGGCGGCGCACTGTCCGAGGAATTCCGCTACGATGCCAGGGGCGAGCCGCTGTCGGTCACCTTTGCCGACTACCTGATGCCGACCGCTCGCGAGGTCCCGCCTCTCGAGGTCCTGATCACCGAGGACGCACCGAGCCCGCTCAACCCGCTCGGTTTAAAGGGCGCTGGGGAAGCGGGGGTCAACGGCGTCGGCGCGGCCATCGCTGCCGCTATCGACGACGCCGTCGGCATCCCCGGCGCGATAACCCGGCTCCCGGTCACTCCACAGCGGCTAAGGGAGGTCTTGGCGGCGCAAGGTGGATCGCGTTAGTGCCGCCGACAGGTGTTGTTTTTGCCGTGCAGTTTACGTTGATACGACCGCTCCGATTCGTTGATCGCCATGGAAGATTTCGTTGATATTCAACCTATTGAACTTGGGTTATAACCATTTGAAATAACGTTGTGTTTTACCAGGAGATCGGAGTGATTCCGCAGTGAAAGCGCGATTTTCGTTGTTTTTCGGCTA
>JAFAHP010000126.1 GCA_019237175.1 Alphaproteobacteria bacterium | reverse complement strand
ACGACGAACAGGTACTGCCGGCATTTCTCGACGGCGCCAATGCGGTCGTCAACTGCGTCGGCATTCTCGCCGAGCGGGGTCGCCAGACCTTCGAGCGGGTGCATCATCTGGGACCTGCAGGGCTGGCGCGGCTGGCGCGCGAAGCCGGGGTCGAGCGACTCATTCACATCTCGGCAATCGGCGCCGATTCGCGGTCGCGTTCGGCCTATGCGCGGACCAAGGCACAGGGCGAAGCGGCGGTGCGCGATTCGTTTCCGACCGCGACGATTTTGCGTCCGTCGATCGTCTTCGGGCCGGAAGACCAATTCTTCAACCGGTTTGCGACGATGGCGATGATCTCGCCGGCGCTGCCGCTGATCGGCGGCGGGCGCACCCGATTTCAGCCGGTCTATGTCGGAGACGTCGCCGATGCCGTGCTCAAATGCCTCGAGGACCCGGCGACCGCCGGCCGCACCTACGAGCTTGGCGGCCCCAAAACCTATACATTCAGGGAGCTGGTCGAACTGCTGCTGGGCGAGATTCGCCGCAAACGGCTGTTGATCGACCTGCCGTTTGGCGCCGCCGAATTGCAAGCACGGCTGATGGCGCTACTGCCCAACCCGCCGCTGACGCCCGACCAGGTCGAGCTGCTGAAGCAGGACAACGTCGTTTCCACAGGCGGGCTGAGCTTGGCCGCACTGGGCATCACACCGACTGCAGTCGAGACGATCCTGCCAACCTATCTCGACCGGTTTCGCCGCGGCGGCTGGTACGAGAGGGGACCCTGAACGCTTTTGTCACGCTCGATCATCCGATAAGGTCGCGGCACTATCAGTTATTCAGGACCAGGGTGATGGCAGCGTTGGGTCGTCTCGTCCTGCTCGTCATCGCGCTCGTTTTGGGAGACAAGGCGATGGCGGCAGATCTCGAAAACACGATTTACCTCGATGTGCCGGCAGGCCGCGTCGTCATCGAAATGCGGCCCGATTTGGCCCCCGCGACTTGTGCTCAGATCAAGCGGCTCGTCGGCCAGGGCTTCTACAACGGGCTGACCTTTCACCGGGTCATCGACGGCTTTATGGTGCAAACCGGCGACCCGCGCGGCGACGGCACCGGCGGCTCCGGCCACCCGCTGAAGGCGGAATTCTCAAGCGAGCCCTTCGTCCGCGGCGTGGTCGCGATGGCGCGCACCTCCGATCCCGACAGTGCCGACAGCCAGTTCTTCATTATGTTTGCGCCGGCCCCCTCGCTCGATGGCAAATACACGATCTGGGGCAAAGTCGTTTCGGGCATGGAATTTGTCGATCAGATAAAAAAGGGCGATCCGGCAGACAACGGTAAGGTCGCGGATCCCGACAAGATCGTCAGAATGCAGATCGCTGCCGACGCGCAAAAGGCCGCTCCGAAACCGTAGGGGTCGCAAGCTGCCGGCGCGCTTGGCCTTGTTGCATTCAACCGCAGTTGCGTGAGCTACCCTCTGTTGACCGGCAGCCTTGCCCTCTCCGCCCTCAAGGGGCTCTGGTGCTCACACAACTTCCACAGCGCACGAATGACTTGCGAGAAAAGTCCTCCCCCTCGATGGGGGAGGATTAGGTGGGGGTGAATGCCGCGCAAACAGCAGGCCAGCATCACCCCTGTACCTTTCGGCGTGTCCATAAGCCGGTCTGGATCCTAGACTGGCGGGACCGGGCCAGCCCGTCGGGAGCTACCCAAATCACCCTGTGCTTGGAGCACCCGGGTGGGACATGTGCCTCGGCGGGTTGGCCGCGACGGAAGTCCAGTGGGGAGTCGCGCCGAGAGCGCCAGTACAGGGAATGACCTGCGTCGCGGTGGCCCGGCGGCACCGAAAGGAAAGGATGATGACCGACGATGTCCAATGGTTCGCCGGCATCGACTGGGCAAGCCAGACGCACCAGGCCTGCCTGCTCGATGCCGGCGGCGAGATTATCGGCGAGCGCGCGTTTGCGCATGACGGCGCCGGGCTCGCAGAGCTGTGTGCTTGGCTGTTGGCGACGACCGGAGCCGAGCCCGCGACGATCGCCGTCGCGATCGAGGTGCCGCATGGCCCGATCGTCGAAATGCTGCTCGAGCGCGGTTTCCAGGTCTATGCGATCAACCCCAAGCAGCTCGATCGCTTCCGCGACCGCTTTACCGTCGCCGGCGCCAAGGACGATCGGCGCGATGCGCGGGTGCTCGGCGACAGCTTGCGCACTGACCGGCATTGTTTTCGGCATCTGGCCGCCGAGGACGCGGTGGTCGTCGAGCTGCGCGAATGGTCGCGCATGACCGAGGAACTGCAGCAGGAGCGCAACCGGCTTGCCAACCGGATACGCGAACAGTTGTGGCGCTACTATCCGCAGGCCCTGGCGATCAGCGACGATCTTGCCGCCAATTGGTTCCTTGAACTGTGGGCCGCGGCGCCGACACCAGGCAAGGCGGCGCGCCTGCGCGAAAGCACCGTCGAGCGCCTCCTCAAGACCCATCGCATCCGCCGCATCGCGGCGGCCGAAGTGTTGCGCCTTCTGCGGCAGCCCGCGCTCCGCGTGGCGCCCGGTACGGCCGAAGCCGCCAGCGCCCACATCCGAGCCGTCGTTGCGCGTCTCAAGCTGGTCAACCGGCAAATCCGCGACGCGCACCAGCGTCTGGATGCGTTGTGCGCCCGCCTTGCCGGCGACGATGGGGAGCCGCGGCCGGGGCAAGAGCCCGAGCAGCGCGACGTGACGATCCTGCGATCCTTGCCGGGCGTCGGCAGGATCGTCCTCGCCACGCTGCTCGCCGAGGCCGCGGAGCCTCTGCGCCGGCGAGACTATCACGCCTTGCGCACCCTGTCCGGGGTCGCTCCGGTGACCAAGCGCAGCGGCAAGCGCTGCATCGTCGTCAGGCGCCAGGCTTGCCAACTGCGGCTGCGCGAGGCCGTCTATCACTGGGCGCGCGTCGCCACTCGGCTCGACACCCTCAGCCGCCGGCGCTACGCCGTCTTGCGCCAGCGCGGTCACAGCCATGGTCGCGCCTTGCGCAGCGTTGCCGATCGCCTCTTGGCGGTGGCCTGCGCCATGCTCGCCCGGCAGACGCCGTTCGATCCCGCATATGCTGTCAAGCGAGCAGCCGCATGAGCCCAAAGCCCATCCCTTTGTTCGACCGCAACCGCGACCATCCCTCCGTCCCGACCTGGCGCCCGCCTGAGCGCGGCGCGCAGGCGCGGTCGAGGATGCCGCTTGCGGCACCGGCGCAGCCGGCGCGCAGCGTCCTCGACGGCGCCGAGCACCGCGCTATCCTCCTCAGCCAAGGGACGCCACCACCATCACCGATCGCTTGCGGGGTTACCGCCCCGCAAAACCGCAAAAAACGCTTGTTCATTGGTGGGGAGTCCCACCCCCGGATCAAGTCCGGGGCAGGCTCTGACCCGCCCCCATCAGTGGGGGCGGGAACCCACTGCACGATCTGTGAATACCGTCGGCGCTCACGGGCGCGGGAAGGGTGGGTGGTGTCGGGCCTTCGGCAGAACGGTGTTCGCTCCGAGTGCCAAGAGATGCCTGATCTCGGCCTGATAAAACAGGAGAAACAGGCGTCGATCGCTGGTGCGCTGTTCACCAGGGTTCAGGCGCCGCACCGCGTTGGTCATGGCCGGGCTTGTGCTGGCTGGTCCCGGCCAGCCGCGTGGCTCCCCGGAATAAAGCACACCGCTGTCCGGTTCCGCTCTTTTCCGCACTTATATGGGGTTTCTGGAGACGACGGCGCAATCTTTACTCCCCGTGGCCGCCCCCGGGCTACGCGAGCGAAGGTTCGTCGGCTGAAAACCCGGGGGTTGCTCCGGCCACCCACGTCTTCGCCAACCGCCCCGTCACGCGAAAAGAAGGCGTGGATGCCCACGGATCAAGTCCGTGGGTTGAAGGACCACGGGTCGAGCCCAGCGATTCTGATCTAAAGTTGTGTTGGTCTTGGTATACACAACCATTTTCGCAGAACCGGCCAGCCACGGGGATCCCGGGGATGACGATTTAGGGGGTGCCTCTACGCCGGTGGAAACCCCCTCCAATACCTCAGATCAGCCCAAGATCGCGCAGGCTGACGTGGCAGTTGCGGCCGATGATGACGTGATCGTGCAATGTGACGCCGAGCGGGGCCGCGGCTTTTTTGATGTCCTGGGTTACGGCGATGTCGGCCTTTGACGGGGTCGGGTCGCCCGAAGGGTGGTTGTGCACCAGGATCAGCGCCGTCGCTTGAAGTTCGAGCGCGCGCTTGACGACCTCGCGCGGATAAACCGGTGTGTGGTCGACGGTGCCGCGCTGCTGACGCTCGTGCCTGATCAGCACATTCTTGCGGTCGAGAAACAGAATGTGAAATTCCTCGACCTGGCCGTGCGCGATCTGGGCGCTGCAATAGTCGATGAGTTTGTCCCACGAATTGACGACCGGCCGCTCCTGCAATTCGGCGCGCATCAGCCGGAGCGCCGCCTCGCGCACCGATTTGACCGCGGCGATCCCGGCGATCCCGAGCCCCGCTTCGTTGAGCGCCTCCGGCTCGGCGCTCATGACTTTGGCAAAGCCGCCGAAGTGCTCGAGCAATTCCTTGGCCAACGGCTTGACGTCACCGCGCGGGTTGGCGACGAAGAGGATGATCTCCAGAAGTTCGTAGTCGGGGAGGTTTTCGGCCCCGGCGTCGATCAGCCGCTGGCGCAGCCTTTCGCGATGACCAAAGTAATGCGGCGTCGGATCCGCAGCTTCGGCGAGCTGTTTTGGCCTTCGCCGGCGCCTTGCCTTGATCATCGCGCGGGATCCGGGTTGCGGCGGGCGCGCAGTCGGGCGAGCGCGGCACCTGCCATGCGCGCCGGCTCGTCGCTGTCAAAAGCGCTGACAAACGCGTCGATGCCGCGCGCGATCGCCT
>JAFAHP010000664.1 GCA_019237175.1 Alphaproteobacteria bacterium | reverse complement strand
CTTCGTGATGTTGCTGCCCACTGCCGGCGTGGCTCTTCGCGGGCTTCCCGCTCTGGCAGGCGATGGCGGTATGATCCCGGCGCCGGCAGCGGACGCACCGGCGACAAAGGCGAGCTCGGAAGTGGCGGTTCTTGCCGGCGGGTGCTTCTGGGGCGTCCAGGGCGTGTTCCAGCATCTCGATGGCGTCCTGGGCGCGGTCTCGGGATATGCCGGCGGCGTCGCCGATACCGCCCATTACGAAGAGGTCGCCACCGGGACGACCGGTCACGCCGAAGCGGTGCAAGTGACCTTCGACCCGCAGCGGATCAGCTACGGCCGGATATTGCAGATCTTTTTCACAGTGGTCCACGATCCGACCGAGCTAAACCGGCAAGGGCCGGATTTCGGGTCGCAATATCGCTCGGCGATTTTTCCGGCCAATAAGGAACAGGCGCATATTGCCGAGGCGTATATCGCCCAGCTCGGCCAAGCCCGCATATTTCCGGCTGCGATCGTCACCAAAGTCGAGCCTGGCAAAAAATTCTTCGCAGCAGAGGCCTACCATCAGAACTATCTGACCTTGCACCCGAGCGATCCTTACATCGCGATCAACGACATGCCAAAAATTGTCAGGCTGCAGGCCCTGTTCCCAAACCTGTACCGCGCCACCCCTGTCCTCGTCGCCGATGCGGAACAGAGGTGAACTAGCCGCTATTTTCACTAGGTTCGAGGCACTTCCCTCCACGTAACGGCCGGCTTCGTTCCGGCCATCTCGTGGATCCCGGGACCAGCACGGGGATGACGATGTGACGAGGTTATATGAACTGAAAAAGGCGCCAGTGGTCCAAATATGGCACCTGGTACAAAATATTTGTCACACCGGCCCCCGGGTCCGGCCTCCGGCCGGCCCGAGGATAAACTCCGGCCGGTGCCCATAGCTGACATGGATCCCGGCCTGCGCCGGGATGGCAAGAATAGTAAAACCCGGTTCTAATCGGCAAAATCTCGCGACTAGCTTCCGCCGGACGCGCGCCAGCTCTTCGACAAGCAATGTTGCAGGCCTTTATTCGCGCCGTATGAACCCCACCGCAATGCATACCGCAAAACTGTTTCTGGTGGCGCTGGCGGCGATGACGCTGGTGAGCGAGGCTCGATCAGCCGATACAGTCGCGACCAAAGAGCAACTCTGCGCTTCGTGCCACGGTCAGAACGGCTTGCCATCCGATCAGACCGTACCGATTATCCGCGGCCAGCAAGCCGCCTACCTGAAGAAACAGCTCGACGACTACCGCAACGGCGACCGCGACAGCCAAATCATGTCGTCGATCGCAGAAAGCCTGAGCGAGAGCGAAATCGCGCAGATCGCCGCCGATTTTGGCGGCGCCAAATGGCCGGAAGAACCGAAAGCGCCGCTCCCGGCCATTCCCAGCCCGACCGCGGCGTGCAAAGCTTGCCACCGGGCGGATTTCACCGGTGGCATGGCCCCTTCCGGTATGGCGCCGCGCCTGGCCGGGCAAAATTCGGCCTATCTGGTGGGCTCGATGACCGCGTATGCGGATGGCGAGCGGGCCAACAGCGCGGTGATGGGGCCGCTGATGCAGAGCTTGCCGCCAGCCGATCGTAAAGCCATTGCCGAGTATCTGGCGGCGCTGCGCTGACCCCTTTAATTTGACTGCCGGAGAAAGCGATCGGCAGTCGGGGGGAAACTTTGCGATGACGTCGCAGCGAGGGAATGGAGAGCGGTCAATGGTCAAATACCTCATTACCGCGGCGGGTTGTGCGCTGGTGGTGGTTGCGACCGCGCCCTGTGCGTCGGCGCAGAATGTGCGGACCGGCGACAGCGCCTATGGCGACTGGCAGACCGATACGCCCGGCGTGACGCGCAAAATCACACCCGCCGACCTGCCGGCACCGCTGACGACCCCGTCGACCGCCAACCGGTCAAAGGTCGTCGCAAAACCCGACGGTGCCGAGCCCAAAACGATGCCGGGCTTTGCCGTGACGGCTTATGTCACCGGGTTGCCCGGTGCCAGGGTTCTGCGGATGGCGCCCAATGGCGATATTTTTCTCACCCTCAGCCGGCCCGAAGGAAAGATCGTCACCATTCGCTCCGGGGCGGATATGGGCAATCCCCAAGTTCAGACCTTCGCCACCGGTCAGCGCGACGCTTACGGGATCGCCTTTTACCCGCCAGGCCCCGATCCGCAATGGGTCTATATCGGCGAATACGGCAAGGTCGTGCGTTTTCCTTACCGCAACGGCGACCTGACCGCCACCGGTCCGGCGCAAACCGTCGTGTCGGACCTCGCCACCGGCGGCAATCATTGGACCCGCGACGTCGCCTTCTCGCCCGACGGCAAAACCATGTATGTCGCGGTCGGTTCGGCGAGCAATGTGGCCGAGCAAATGGGCCCGCCGCCTGCCGATTTTGCCGCCTTCGAGAAAGCCCACTCGCCGGGTTCGGCGTGGGACCGGGAGGAATGGCGCGCCAATGTGCTGACCTATGACCCGGAGGGCAAAAACAAGAAGGTGTTTGCGTCGGGCGTGCGCAATTGCTCGGGATTGGCGGTGCAGCCGGGTACCGGTGTGGTCTATTGCGCCACCAACGAGCGTGACCTCTTGGGCGACAATCTGCCGCCCGATTACGTCACCAGCGTCAAGCAAGGGGCGTTTTACGGATGGCCCTGGTACTACATCGGCAATCATGTGGACACGCGCCCGGGTGGAGGACCGCGGCCGGATCTCGCCGACAAGGTCATGGTGCCCGACGTTCTGATCCAGCCTCACTCGGCGCCGCTCGGCATTGCTTTCAACCCCGGCGGGCAATTCCCGCCCGATTGGAAGGGCGACGCGTTCGTCGCCCTGCACGGCTCATGGAACCGCGCTTTGCGGACCGGCTACAAGATCGTTCGGCTGCCTTTCAGGGACGGCAAGCCGACCGGCGAATACCAGGATTTCGTGGTCGGCTTTGTCAAAAACAACCAGGAGGTCTGGGGCCGTCCGGTCGATGCCGTCTTCGCCAAGGACGGATCGCTGCTGTTCAGCGA
>JAFAHP010000494.1 GCA_019237175.1 Alphaproteobacteria bacterium | reverse complement strand
ACCTTGTACGACCCGAGCGCCGGATGCTCGATTTCCAGGTACATCTCCCGGTGCCTCAGCTGTGGGTCACGCTCGACCCGGTCTTCAGCGCTTTGTACCGGCAATGCACGAACCCCGGCCGCCTGGCAGCGCTGCGTCAGCCCGTATTTTTCCAGTGTCGTGGTCCAGGCTTCGATCTTTTCGTCAAGCTCCTGCTGATGCTCCAACCGACCGCTGAGTGCGGCAAATTTCGCCTCCGTCGCCCAGGACGGAGCCCCCATTACCTCGACGAGGCGCCGCCATTCCTCGTCCGAGTGGCAGGCGATCACGCACCAGTCGTTGTAGCCGCCGGGATATGTGCGATAGGCATTGTGCGGTGCCACCGTCGGCCCGCGGTAATTATTGACCAGCGGCGTCCCCGGCCAATGCGCGCGGTTTCCGGGAGGATAGCCGGCCCGGTGCGTGCCGCGCCGGTTCACCGTAAAATCCAGTAGTGCTGGACCGTTCAGGGGGACGCTCGACACCATCTGCGACAGGTCGATGTGCTGGCCGCGCCCGGTCATGTTGCGATGATAAAGCCCGGTCAGGGCGCACATCGCACCATACATGCCGCCGGTATCGTCCATATACGACCAGCCCCAGCCGGCCGGCGGCTTGCCGGGCAAGCCGGAGAGCCAGGTCAGGCCCGAGACCGCCTGCGCGACCGGACCGAACGTCGTGTAGTGATGATGCCGGCCGGTATGGCCGTAGCCCGACATCGACACATAGACGATGTCGGGTTTGATCCGGCATTGCTCCTGATATCCGAGGCCCCAGCTCTGCAGTACCCGGGAGCTGAAGTTCTCGATCACGATGTCGGAGACCGCGATCAGCCGCTTTACGATCTCCAGGCCTCTGGCGCTGCGCACATTGAGGCTGAGGCTCTTCTTGTTGACGTTGGTGTCGTTGAAGTTCCCCGATGTGTTCAGATTAACGTCGAGATGCTGCGGTGTGGTGGTGCTGGGCAGCCGTCCCCGTTCGCTCTCCGGCCACTCGATCTTGATAATCTCCGCCCCAAGAGCGCCAAGCCACCGCGTCGCCCATGGCCCGGCCCGCACCCAGCTGAAATCCACCACGCGAACGTTTTCAAGGGCGCGCGGTGAAGACGCGGTGTCGTTCCCGGTCATGGTGGCGAAGGCGGCGTCGGACATCAGGCCGCCCGGCGGCGAAACGCGTCGAGGCTGCCGGCGTGGATCAATTCGCTCGGCAATTGATGCCCGACGATCTCCTCCGCCATGCGCCCGACATCGATCAGCGCGTCGAGATCGACGCCGGTGTCGATGCCCATCTCCTCGCAGAGCAGCACCAGTTCCTCGGTGCAGATGTTGCCGGCGGCCTTTGGCTGCCCGGCGAACGGGCACCCGCCGAGCCCGCCAACGGTCGAATCGAACTGCGTCACCCCCATCTTCAGCCCGGCATGGGCGTTCGCCACCGCCAGACCGCGGGTGTCGTGCAGGTGAAGTGCTACCGGCATCTCAGGCCATCGGGCGCGCACCTCACCGAGCACGCGCTCGATGCGCAGCGGCGTGGCCCAGCCCATCGTATCGGCGAGCGAGAAGTATTTGATATCGGCGCCGGTTTCGACGGCGATCGCGAGGCCGTCTTCCAAGGTCGATATGACCTGCGCCGGCGCGATGTCGCCCTGGTAGTTGCAGCCGAACGCGGCCATCACGCCGATCCGCGGCACCGCGACCCCGTTTTCGAGGTGCAGTGCCGTCTGCTTCTTCATTGCCTCGAGGTTTTCGGCGTGGCTGCGATGCAGGTTTTTTTGCGTGAACGCCTCGGACGCGGTCAGCGCGATCGACCCGGTGATCGTGAGCTTATTGCGGAAGACCAGCGCCCGGTTGAGCCCGGCGGCATTGAACCACAGCGCGGTGTAATGCACCCCTTCTTTCGGCGTGAAGCCCGACACCACGTCTTCGGCGTCGGCCCAACCGGGGACCAAACGCGGGTTGACGAACGAAGCGGCCTGAATGTGATCCAGACCGGTTTCGGCCAGCGCCTCGATAAGTTTGATCTTGTCTGCGGTACTGATCGGACCGGGCTCGATCTGGAACCCTTCGCGCGGGCCTTCCTCATGGATCTCCACGCGTTTCGGCAAGTCGCTCATGGTCTTTTCCTCTCAGCGGGTGTGCGCTCTAATTGATCCCCAGCCGGTAGAACCGCGACGCGGTGCCAGCGAAGAGGTTAGCCTTCTCCGAGGACGAAGTGCCGCTCGCCAGCCGCTTGAAGGCGTTCCACAGCACCGAATAGCTGCAGGCTCCCTTGTCGACCGGGAAGTTGCTCTCGAACTAGCGCGATCGGCACCGAAACTCTCGATGCAGGTCTCGACATAGGGTCGCCA
>JAFAHP010000456.1 GCA_019237175.1 Alphaproteobacteria bacterium | reverse complement strand
CTCATGCCGGAACAGCACCACCTGTTCGAGGATCTCCTCGGGCAGCGAATGCTGGCCCAACAGCATATTGTACCCGCGGCGGGCGACCTCGCGCACCGAATTGGCGCTGCCCGCACCCATCCACAATGGCGGATGCGGCTTTTGCGCCGTCGGCGGCTCGACAACGATGTTGTCGTATTGCCAGAACTTGCCGCGGTGCGAGAACGGCGTTTCCGATACAAAGGATTTGGTGATCACGTCGAGTGCTTCGTCAAAGCGTTCCTCGGCTTCCTCCAACGGCACGCAGAACCCGGAGAATTCGTTCCAGCGATAGCCTTTGCCGACACCGAAATCGAGCCGGCCGCCCGACAACAGATCGAGGGTCGCGGCCTGCTCGGCCAGCAGCACCGGGTTGTGCCAGGGCAGCACCAGGACCGCGGTGCCAAGCCGCAAATCCCGGGTGCGGGCGCCAAGCCAGGTCAACAAGTTAAGGCTCGCCGAAACCTGACCAAAGCCGGTGAAGTGGTGCTCGACCAGAAACGTGCTGTAATAACCGAGCGCCTCGGCTTCGACATTGTTGTCGATAAAGTCGTGAAACCCTTGGCTCGAATCGGTGTCGGGGCCGGCGCGGCGCGCCTGCGCACTGCCGAAAAGCCCAAATCGCATTTCCGATCTCCTGCTGTCGCAGCTGCCTAGCGCCAGAATTCGCGGCTGGCGAGCCTGGCACCCTCGGCCAGGCTGGCAAGCTTTGCCCACACCACATCCGGATCGACCGCAGCCTGCCCGACCCAGGTGCCATAACCGCAATCGCTCCCGGCGATCACGTTCTCGCGGCCGACGAGCCGCGCGTAGCGGCCGATACGCTGCGCGATCAGTTCCGGATGCTCGATGAAATTGGTCTTCGACTCGATGACGCCGGGGATCAGCACCCTACCCTCGGGCAACTTGACCTGTTCAAACACCGTCCATTCATGGGCATGGCGCGGGTTTGCCGCCTCGAAAGACAGCCCGCAAGGTTTCGCCCGGAACACGGTTTCGACGATATCGGCCAGCGGCACGTCGCAGTGATGCGGCCCTTCGTAATTGCCCCAGCACAAATGCAGACGCAGACGGTCGGGCGCGATGTTGGCGAGCGCATGGTTCAGCGCCTCGATATGCAGCTCGGCCTTTTTGCGGAATTCGGCGACGCTGAGATCGGCATATTGGATATGGCGGCCCATCGCGAGATCGGGACAGTCGATTTGCAACACGAAACCCGCATCGACAACGGCGTCGTATTCCGGCCGCATCGCCTCGGCGATGGCGTAGAGATAAGCCTCCTCGCTCGGGTAGTGGTCGTTGTGAAAAAACAGCGAAATCACCCCGGGCGAAGCGGCGGTGAGAAACCCTTCGGTCGCCTTCGCACCGGCGAGCGCGGCCGTTAGATTGTCGCTGTCGGTCGCCGCCGCATCCCGATCGCGCACCCTGATCGGGCCGTTGCAGGCGGGGGTGCGGCGGCGCGAGCGGCCCGGATCGCCGAACACCCGCCGGCCGAGTTCCGGAAAGTCGACGAGATCCTGATAGACGAGCGGATGACTCTCGCCCGCAAAACCGGAGAGACGGTCCTTGACATAGGTAGCGTAGCTCGGCTTGCTCATCTCGCCGTCATTGACGATGTCGATCCCGGCCGCCACTTGCTTGCCGACGACCGCTGCCACCGCCGCGCGGATCTGCCGGGCGAGCGCCGTTGGATCGACCGGCACCCCCTCTTCCTTGGCGAACATGCTGCGCACCAGATCGACGGGCCGCGGCAGGCTGCCGGTGTGCGTCGTCAGAAAGCGCTCGGTGCTGCGTTTCACGGCCCCGGTTTCCTCAGTGCAGCCGCGGCATGACCTTTTCACACAGCAGCTGCAGTGAACGGGTCATCGCCTCGGGCGCGATCAGCGCGCCGAAATTCAATTCGGCCAGGATGCCGTTGAGCCCCAGCACCTCCTGCAGCTCCAAGAGACGGTCGGTCACCCGTTCGGGGCCACCGATGATCACTTTATCGCGTTGCACTTCCTCATAAGTGATCGTGCGGATGGTGATCGCCTCAGCCGCGCGGCGGCGATTGGGGGCGTTCTCCAGGCGTGCGCTCAGCGTCCGGTAGCCGGACATGAT
Source organism: Alphaproteobacteria bacterium (assembly GCA_019237175.1). Taxonomy (GTDB): domain Bacteria; phylum Pseudomonadota; class Alphaproteobacteria; order ATCC43930; family CGMCC-115725; genus AP-15. The sequence goes on along the minus strand of JAFAHP010000456.1, from coordinate 355 downwards.
GGTTTCCTCGGCCTGGTCCAGCGCCTGGCGGTCGGTGTCGGCGATATGCAATGTCAGCCGCAGATACACCTGGCCTTCGCCGGGGTGCCCCGCCTCTCTATAGGCCTTGCGATAAGCGGCGAGATCGGGCGCCAACCCGGACAGCGAGCCGCTGCGCACCGCGACAAAGATCGGATAGCCGGCCTCACCGAGCGACGGGAAGGTCTCTTCGCTCGCCGCCGCGACGCGGATCGGGGGAAACGGTTTTTGAAAAGGCCGCGGCACCGCGCTGGCGTTTTCAAAACGCCAATACTTACCGTCATACGAAAAGCGCTCCTGCGTCCACGCCCGTTTGACAATTTCCAGGGTTTCGAGA
>JAFAHP010000329.1 GCA_019237175.1 Alphaproteobacteria bacterium | reverse complement strand
TAGGTTTTGGCAAACACCTCGGGCCCAAGGCTCGACCCGCCCATACCGAGCAACAGCACATCTTTAAACCCGGCGCGCTGGACGTCCTCGGCGAAATCCTCGAGATGTGCCACCGCCGCCAGCTGCTGATCGACGATGCCGAGCCAGCCGGTCCATTTAGCTTCGTCGGTCTCGGTCCACAGCGATGCGTCGCCTGCCCACAGCCGCCGCACTTTGCCCTCGCGGCGCCAGTCTTCGAGCGTCTGCTGCACTTCCTGGTCGATTGGTGCGGGAAGCTTATAGCTCATTGCGTTGAGCTTGCCGCCGAGGACTGCGCGGCGCTTTTTTTGCACCGCCGCGTAAAGCTGGTCGGCGGCGTCGGCAAATTGCCGCACTCCGTCCTCGACGAGCTTTGAGGTCACCGCATCGATCGAGATGGCGGCTTGCGGCAGCGCCGCCATGATCATCCTGGCCCCTTCAATATCCTCTTCGAGGCTCGCGCGCGGGTGGCCGTGGTCCCGATAGGCGTCCATCGTCGCCGGCGGCATGGTATTGACGGTGTCGGCGCCGATCAGCTCCTCGACATAGAGGATGTCGCTATAGGCCTTGTTCTTGGTGCCGGTGCTGGCCCATAGGAGCCGCTGCGTTTGCGCCCCTTGCTGCGCCAAACGCTGCCACCGCTCGTCGTTATAGACATCTTTGTAGTGCCGATAGGCGAGCTTGGCGTTGGCGATTGCGATCTTGCCTTTCAGCTTATCGAGCCGCGCCTTTTCCGCCGGATCGGCAGTCGCGGCGATGCGCTTGTCGAGCGCTTCGTCGACCAGCGTGTCAATGCGGCTGACAAAAAAACTCGCGACACTCGCGACCTTGTGCGGATCGCCGCCTTTTTTGGCCAAGGTCTCAAGACCCGCGATATAGGCTTCGGCAACCTCCGCATAGACCTGTTGTGAGAACAACAGCGTTACGTTGATGTTGATCCCCTCGCCAATCAGCGTACGGATCGCCGGCAGCCCAGCCTTGGTCCCCGGGACCTTGACCATCAGATTTTCGCGTCCCACCTCGCGCCACAGCCGCCGTGCCTCTTCGATGGTCTCATGCGTCCTCATCGCCAGGTAAGGTGAAACTTCGAGGCTGATAAAGCCATCGCGGCCTTGAGTCTGGTGATAGACCGGGCGCAACGCGTCGGCACCTTCTTGAATATCGCGGACCGCGAGTTCCTCGAACAGCGCGCCGGGATCGAGATCGCCGTTTTGCTGGGCGGCAGCGATCAGATCGTCATAATCGTCGCCATGACCGATCGCCTTCTCAAAGATCGACGGGTTCGAAGTAACGCCGCGCAGCCCGTCTTCCGCAATCAACTTAGAGAGTCCGCCAGTCTTCAGCAATTCCCGACTGACGAAGTCGAGCCACACCGATTGGCCGAATTCGCTGAGCGTTCTTAGCGGATTGGGCATTCTTATCACTCCTTCCGCGCAAGCTGCTCTTTGGCAGCCGCATAGACGTGCTCGGGGGTAAAGCCGAATTTGACCAGCAATTCCTTCAACGGGGCCGACGCACCAAAGGTTTTCATGCCGATGATTGCGCCGCCTGACCCGGCGTAACGATCCCAGCCGAGCACCGAAGCCTGCTCGACCGCGACCCGGCGGGTCACCGACGGCGGCAGTACCGCCGCGCGGTAGCTTTCGTCCTGCTGCTCGAACAATTCCCAGGAGGGCATGCTGACGACGCGGGCGCCAACCCCTTCGGCCTTGAGCTTTTCATAAACGTCGACGCAGATCTGGACCTCGCTACCGGTCCCGATCAGGATGACCTCGGGAAGCCGCCCGCCGCCATCAGCCATCACATAGGCGCCGCGCGCCACCCCGCTCGCCGGCGCATAGCGCCCGCGGTCGAAGGTCGGGAGGGCCTGTCGGCTCAGGATCAGGCAGACCGGCTGATGTTTCAGCGAAAGCGCCACCCGCCAGGCTTCGGCGACTTCGTTGGCGTCCGCCGGGCGCAGCACGATCAGCCCTGGGATACTGCGCAATCCGACCAGCTGCTCGACCGGCTGATGGGTCGGGCCGTCCTCGCCGACGCCGATCGAATCATGGGTGAAGACATAGACGACCGGCAGTTCCATCAGCGCGCTTAGCCTGATCGGCGCCTTCATGTAGTCGGAAAAAATCAGAAAACCCGAGCCGTAGGCGCGCATTTTCGACACCGACAAGCCGTTGCAGATCGAGCCCATCGCGTGCTCGCGGATGCCGAAATGGAAATTGCGGCCGGCCCGGTCGTCGGCCTCGAAATCGCCGGCCCCGGCAAAGGTGAGCCGGGTCTTGGTCGAGGGTGCGAGATCGGCCGCACCGCCGAGCAGCCAAGGCAGCCGCGGCGCTATCGCGTTCAATACCTGCGCCGAGGAGTCGCGGCTGGCGATGCCCCGCGGATCGGCCGGAAAAACCGGGATGTCGCGGTCCCAACCGCCCGGCAGATCGCGCCGCTGCATGCGCTCGCATGCATCCGCGAGGTCCGGGTACTGCGTGCGATAGCGCTCGAAGAGTGCGTTCCATTCGCCGTGCAGCGTCTTGCCGCGCGCGCTGAAATTGGCAGCGAAGTGCTCGCGCACGCCCTCCGGAACGAGGAATTTGGCATCCTCCGGCCAGCCATAGCGGCGTTTGGTTGCTTTGACCTCTTCCTCGCCAAGCGGTTCGCCATGCGCGGCCGAGGTATCCTGTTTGTGTGGTGCGCCATAGGCGATGTGGCTCTCAACGATGATCAGAGTGGGGCGCTCTTTTGTGCGTTTAGCATCGGCGATCGCATCCGCGATCCGCTCGCGGTCGTTGGCGTCGGTGATCCGCAACACCTGCCAGCCGTACCCGAGAAAACGCGCCGCCACATCTTCGCTGAATGCGAGTGCCGTGTTGCCTTCAATCGTGATATGGTTGCTGTCGTAGACCCAGCACAAATTGCCGAGCCGCAAATGCCCGGCGAGCGAGGCCGCCTCACTGCCGACCCCCTCCATCATGCAACCGTCGCCGCATAACGCGAACACATCGTAAGCGAAAATCTCGAAGCCCGGTCGATTGAAGTTTTTGGCCAACCAGTCCGCGGCAATCGCCATGCCGACACTGTTGGCGATGCCCTGACCGAGCGGGCCGGTTGTGGTCTCGACCCCGGAGGTTAGGTGATATTCGGGATGCCCCGGGCATTTGCTGCCGAGCTGGCGAAAATGCTCGAGATCGTCGAGCGAAACCGAGGGCGTACCGAGCCTCTCGTACTTTTCGTCGACCGATGTAACACCGGTCAGATGCAACATCGAATACAGCAATGTCGAGGCGTGGCCCGACGACAGCACAAAGCGGTCACGGTTGGGCCAGATCGGGTCGGCTGGGTCGTAGCGCAAAAATTGCTGCCATAAGGTGTAGACCACCGGCGCCATCGCCATTGGGGTTCCCGGGTGGCCGGAATTGGCCTGCTGCACCGCATCGATGCACAAGGTGCGGATGGTATTGACGCAGATCTCGTCGATCGACCCGGCTGGCGCCATCGCATTCTCCCTAACGGACATACCGGCGGGACGCTAGTCTCCAAAACAGCTAACATTGCTCACCCGGTATCGATCCGAGGCTGAAGCATCGAGGCAATTTGCGCGACGATGCAATCGAGCGGCTGATCGATCGGGACAGTGATCGGGTTCTCGTCCGGACCCGGTGGTTCTAGAGCGGCAAACTGGCTGTCGAGCAGGCTCGCCGGCATGAAGTGCCCGCGGCGGGCCGCAATGCGTCCGGCGATCAGCTGACGCGAGCCGTCGAGGTAGACCAGTCGGATACCCGCGCGCCGATCGATAATTTGGCGCCGGTAATCCCGCTTCAATGCGGAACAGGTAACGATCCCGCGAGCGCCGCGCGCCTGCCAGCCATCGATCGCTCGGCCAACAGCGGCCAGCCACGGAGCCCGGTCGGCGTCGGTCAGCGGACGCCCGCTCTGCATCTTTGCCACATTCTCCGGCGGGTGAAGCCGATCCCCCTCAAGGAACTCCCAACCGAGCCGTTGTGCCAGACGTGCCCCGACTGTCGTCTTGCCGGCGCCTGAGACGCCCATGATGACGGCGACCGACGGGGTATCGGGGTCTTCCTGCATCGCTTACAATCCCCGTCTTTTAGGAAAGACTATAAACAGCCGCTCCGCGCCCCGTCGACCCGATATTCTTGAAGATCCTGCGACAATTGCCGGCACCAGCGGATACTACACCGCGCCTCTCGTCGAAGCAGGTTAAAACAGGTTAAACCTGGTCGCGGTTTTGAGAGCCATTCGTTTCAGTCGTGCTTCTCCAGGCGGGCGCTCGATACCTGCGGCCCACCGGGGACTCCGGCCAGCGAGCCGGTGGCAGGTTCGAGCGTGATTTGCAATTCGCCGTCGCCGACGGTCAGCCGACGGATATTTGCCGGGGTCTCGGCCAAAATCTTGCGCCCCGACAATGGCATCAAGCCAAGAGGCTGTGGGGTTGCTGCGCTCGGCGCCACGAGCCAAAGCTGATAATCCTCGCCGGCAGGCGGGCGCGGTGGTGCCTGACTGTCAATCGCGATCTGATGCGCGGCTCGGTTGAGGCGCAGCGTCCACATTGGATGCTGGTCGTTGGCGCGCAACACCGCGATGACCCGCCGCTCGGCAAAATCTGGCGGCGCGGGCGCGACCAGTGCTGCGACCAGCAGAGCGAGGGCGGTGGTCGCCAGCACCACCACTGCACCCCGCCAAAACCGGGTGTCGGCCCAAAGCGTCCTTCGCATCACCACGTTTAAGTATCTCACCTTGAAGAGCCGGCTCTATAGAAGCCAACGCGATAGCTCAGCGCCGGATTTTGGCTGCGACCGGAGAGACCAGCACACGATCGACGCGACGGCCATCCATATCGACGATTTCAAACTGATAGCCGTCGGCGATGACCCGATCAGCGATCATTGGCACGCGATTGAGCCGGGCCATCAGATAGCCGCCGAGCGTATGAAAATCCGTATCCTCGCCGGTCAAACGGGACAGACGCAGTACCTGCTTCAGTTCGTCGAGCCCGACCATGCCGTCGATCAGCCAAGTGCCGTCGTCGCGGCGCACAACCCGCTGATCGGTGTCGCTTGCCCCCGGAATGTCGCCCACCAGCGCCTCGAGAATGTCGCTTGGGGTCACCAGCCCTTCGAGATCGCCATATTCGTCGACGATCAGCGCCATCGGTTCCCCGGAGCTTTTGAACATGTCAAGGATCCGTAAAACCGACACCGTATTCGGCAAGTAAAGTGGTGGCCGCGTTGCACCGCGCAAATCGAGGGGTTGCTGTGCCAGGCAGCGGGCGAGCAGATCCTTGGCTTCGACGATGCCGATCACCTGCTGGGATCCGCCTTGCACGACGGGAAAGCGGGAATAGGGGCTCTCCCGGATCCGGCGCCGGTTCTCTTCCTCGGAATCGTCGAGATCGAGCCATTCGATGCGGGTGCGCGGGGTCATCACCGTGCTCGTACGCCGATCGCCGAGCCGCAACGCCATCTCGACAATCTCGGTTTCGGCCTGCGGGATATGGCCGGTCGCGGTGCCCTCACGCAGCATAAAACTGATCTCTTCATCAGTGACCGGCGACGGCGCCTGATTGCGCATCGGCAGCAGCCGGAGGACAAGATTGGTTGAGGCGCTCAAAAAACGTTCGATTGGCGCGCCGACGCGTGAAAATCGCCACATCGTTCGCGCGAGGGCGGCAGCGATGCGCTCGGCGTGCGCTATCGCTATGCGCTTTGGTACGAGCTCGCCGATGATCAGCGACAGGTACGAAATTGCGAGCACGACGATAGCCATGCTGATCACATGCGCATACCGGGCGAGGAACCCTGCATATTGCTCGAACACCATCTGCAGCCGTTCGCCCAAAGTTGCTTGACCAAAAGTGCCCGACAGGACGGCGATTATCGTGATCCCGATCTGGACCGTTGCCAGCAACCGTGAAGGGTCCGATTTCAGCGCGAGGGCGGCGCCGGCGCCGAGGTCGCCGGCCTCCTGCAGCGCTTTCAGGCGGGCTGCGCGCGCCGAAACCAGCGCGATCTCGGCCATCGCGAAAAAGCCATTCAGCAATATTAAGAGAAAGACGACCGAGAGTTGTAGAATAAGCATCGCACTCGTCCCGTCGGTCGCCAGGAGCCAGGCAGCGCGCAGCCCGGCGATGGGATCGCGGAGAAGAATCGTCCAAAAGCAACAAAAGCCGCTCTTCGTCGCGGCTTTCGTTTGGCGAAGCCGGCGCAGTAGCGGGCTTTGCCAAGGGCGGATCGGGCCGATCCGCCGGCCCCCTCCCTAACCCTCCCCCGCACGCGGGGGAGGGGAGGATGGGGGTCAGCGTGAATAGTATTCGATGACGAGGTTCGGCTCCATCGATACCGGATACGGCACATCCGTGGGCTTTGGCGCGCGGATAAACCGACCCTTCATTCGATCATGATCGATCTCGACGTAATCGGGAACATCGCGTTCGCCTGATCTTGCCGCTTCCAGAACCAGCACCATTGTCTTTGCCTTGGTGCCGAGTTCGATCTCGTCGCCGTCGCGCACCGAGTAGGACGGGATCGTCACCCGCCGGCCGTTGACGCGGACATGGCCGTGATTGACCAGCTGGCGGGCCGCGAACGGCGTGGGCACCAGCTTCATCCGGTAGACGACAGCATCAAGCCGTCGCTCCAAAAGCTCGATCAAGTGGTCGCCGGTATCGCCGCGCCGCCGGACCGCCTCTTCGTAAAGCCTGCGGAATTGGCGCTCGCCGATGTTGGCATAGTAGCCTTTGAGTTTCTGCTTGGCGGCAAGTTGGGTCCCGAAATCCGACGGCTTCTTGCGCCGTTGACCATGCTGGCCCGGTCCGTATTCGCGACGGTTCAAAGGGCTTTTGGGTCGGCCCCATAGATTCACGCCAAGCCGGCGGTTGACCTTGTATTTGGGTTCCTGGCGCTTGCTGCTCATAAAATCGATCCCGGACTGCCTTACCGCCGTCCCGAAAGGCGATCCGCTCAGGAAGTGGCGTCCGACGAATATCGCCCAGTTTCTCGGGAGCGCTGCGAACATATAGCGGTCGGTTTCGAGAAGTCAAATCGACCGCTCGGCGATCAACCGCAGCTCGTTCGAGAGGCGCGCCGCCGATCAACGGCCGGCGATCAGCGGTGGCTCTTTGAGATAGCTGTCCGCGAGCCGGCGTCCGGTTTGCCGCATCAGCGCCTTGTCCATCGCCTCGGTTGCGGCCGGCGGCTGGTGCACGACGGTATTGTTGCAGTAGGTCGGGATCAGCGCCCCGTTGCCGCGAAAGACGCCGATCGGGTCGCGCCCGGTAGCGACGGCGCGAATACCGCGTCTGATCTGGTTGCGGAACATGCTGACCCCGCGATCGGTCTCGCTCAGATGCTCCAGACCATGGATCGCGATCGGCCGCTGCGAGACCTGGGCCTCGAAATCACCGGGGTGCAACTGGGCCTGCTCATAGGAATCGGCGGCGACTTGACCAGGCAGCATGATCCCGCGGTCGGCCCACCACGCGGGCGTCGTCACGTCATCGGTCTCGCAGACATGGCGAAATTCGATCAACATCGTGTTGGTGTCATCGAGCGGTACGCACCAGCGGCTCATCATCGGCCCGCTGAACGGGCGCTCGGCGCGGCCGTCCTCCCAGATCGGCGCCACCTGCTGCAGGTTGGGCAGCACCGCTTCGACCATCCGCGTCCAGACATTGTCCTCGATGCGGCGGGTGCCAACATAGATCATCCCGATCGGGGTCTCGACGTACTCCAACTCGGGCAAGACGCCGAATTCCTCGGTAAACATGGCACCACTGACGATCGTATGGAGAAACGCCGTGTGGACCGGGTCCATCGTGTTTTCCATCATTTGCAGCCAGTTGCACGGATAGCAGTATTTCTG
>JAFAHP010000182.1 GCA_019237175.1 Alphaproteobacteria bacterium | reverse complement strand
CGTCGTGTCGCTCGCACCGGCGCCGCCGCCTCCCGAACTCGCGATGGGCGAGGCTGCGCTCACGCGGATCGGGATTTTCCTCAGCATTTTCGACGTGCACGTTACCCGGGCACCGCTAGGCGGCCGGGTCGCGGCGGTGCGCTACACCAAGGGGCGGTTCGTCAATGCGATCCGCGAGGAGGCCAGCCGGCACAATGAGCGCATGGCGACCCGGATCGTGCCGAGCGAAGGCCCCGATATCGCGTTTGTGCAGGTCGCCGGTTTTCTCGCCCGACGCATCGTCTGCGACCTGCGCGAGGGTCAGGAACTCGCCACCGGGCAGCGGGTCGGCATCATCCGCTTTGGCTCGAGAGTGGATGTTTATTGTCCGCCACCCTATGTCCCGATGGTGGTCGCGGGCCAACGAGTTGTGGGGGGCGAAACTGTATTGGCCGACCGCCTGGCGCAGGAACCGCCGCGCCAGGGATTCGCGCAATGAACGACATGGGCTCCGTCCGCTCCTTCCGGTGAAGGCAGCCAAAACACGCGAATTTGCGCCGCACGAGCCGAAACCGTTACTCTTGCACGCGACCTGCAATGAATCTCGCGATATCAGCACGCCATGCCGTCATTCCCGCGAAAGAGGGTGTAATCCAATTGCACAAGTTTTCGAATCGACGCCCGGGCGATCGCCCCGCCCTGCGGCCGTGCGCCACTCCCCTGTTTTAGCCCGAATAACAGCGGAAAAACTCTTCTGTGGCCCCGGTGCGGCGTGCAAAATCGCTGGAAAAAACGATGAATGTCAAAGGTTTACCCCCGCTCGGTCACGGCGCTGCGACGGCCGCGAACAGGGGTGCGAAGAGGCCGGAACAGCGCGGCCAAAGGCGACAACAGGGGGGTAACAGGGTGGATAAGGCAAGGGTCGAAACATGCCGCACGTTCCCCATTTATCGGAGCTCACGAGCCGCAGAATACGCTGCGAATTTGGCAACTTTTTTGTCGGTCGGGAGGGTATCTGAAGGGGTTCGGCATCGACGCAGTACGTCGTTGCATAAATTGGCATATGCGCGGGTCCAACATCATGCAATCCCCTCATTCCCGCGGAAGCGGGAAACCAGGACCTCACGGCCGCAGTTGCTGCCCTGGACCCCCCTTTCGCAAGGGCGATGGGTAATGGGTTGATTTGTGCGGACCATTTCAGGCCAGAGCGCTTAGGGTCCTGCCTGTCTCGAGGGCGATGATTAGATGGCCGGTTTCGTCAAGAAGCGCGGGTTGAGGATGCGTCGGGGCAGGTTGCGGCGGCCGCGGGTGCGCCCGCTATCCAGCTTGTCGGTCAATCGCATGGTGCCGAATGTTTTGACCCTTCTGGCGCTTTGCGCCGGGATGACGGCGATGCGCTTTGCGATGGGCGGGAATTTCGAGGGTGCGGTTTTCGCGATCATCGCGGCCGGTGTGTTCGACGGGCTCGACGGGCGTATGGCCCGTCTGCTGAAGGCGACCTCGAGCTTTGGCGCCGAGCTCGACAGCCTGTCCGATTTCGTCTCTTTCGGGGTGGCGCCGGCGGCGGTCCTCTACCTTTGGACGATGTCGGCGCTGCAGGGCGTCGGCTGGGCGATCGTGCTGTTTTTTGCCGTCTGTTGCGCGTTGCGTTTGGCGCGCTTCAATGCAGGGGTCGGCGCCGAGTTGCCACCCTATGCCGCTCCTTTTTTCAGCGGGGCCCCGGCGCCCGCCGGCGCTGGGCTGGTCATGATCCCGATGTTTCTCAGCTTCGAATGGGGCGACTGGATCTTCCGCTCGCCCTACCTCAACGCCGTTTCGATAACCGGCATCGCGCTTCTGATGGTCAGCAAAGTTCCGACGGTGTCGCTGAAGCGGATCCGCATTCCGCATCATCTGGTGATCCCGACATTGCTCGCCTGCGGGGTCGCGACGGCGTTTCTGACGACCGCCCCATGGCCGACCCTGATGGTGGTGGGCGTGGTCTACCTGGGCTCGATCCCGCTGACCGTCCGCTCGTATTACCGGCTCAA
>JAFAHP010000770.1 GCA_019237175.1 Alphaproteobacteria bacterium | reverse complement strand
GGGACGAGCAGGGCTGATCCTTTGCCGGGCGGCGGTGTTTCGTGCGAGGGCATTCAGCTTCTTTCAAATGACCAGGGACGCGCAGACGGAGGCGCCAAAAGCCGGCACCAGCGCCCGGCCGCCCCGAGTGTTTGCCGGAAAGCAAGTGGAAAGCGTAAACACAACAATAGCCGGCTTGGCGCAACGACCTGCAATCCCTATTGCGCACAATGACGCATCGGTCAATGCCGTCACGCGCCGGCGTTTTTGCCTGCGGCGCGGACGCACGCCGCCGGCTTGCGCAAGGCGACCGGCCCGGCTCGCAGTCCCGTCGAGCGGGCGTCGACCTGTCGGGTCGCTTACGCGGGGCGCACCATGCACGAGCGATATCACACCAGCGGCCGGTCAATCAAATCGGCGTCTGGCGCCGTTTGTGCCGCCAAATACGCCTCGACGCTGCCGCCCCGGGGTGATGAAGCGAGCGGGGCGCCATACAAGCAAGTGTGAATCGCGTGCGACAATGTATCAGTTCCGATTGGGAACTTGGTACCCGATTTCCTCGACATCAATCTTGACCATGCGGGACATTTGAACTATTGTATAGCACGGTCACAGCGTAAATTAATCTTTAATGTCCGACGTCATTGTCATCGAGCCCGGCCGCCAGGAACTTAATTACTGGCGCGATCTATGGCGCTACCGCGAGCTGTTCTATGTGCTCGCGTGGCGCGATGTCGCGGTGCGCTATAAACAGACGGTGATCGGCGCGGCCTGGGCAATCATCCGTCCGTTTCTGACGATGGTTGTATTTACCGTCATCTTCGGCCGGATTGCCAAATTGCCCTCGGATGGCAGCGTTCCCTACCCGTTGATGGTGTTCGCCGGCATGTTGCCGTGGACATTCTTCTCGACCGCCCTCAGCGACGCTTCCGGCAGCTTGATCGGCAACGCCAACTTGATCAGCAAGATTTATTTTCCGCGGCTGATCGTGCCGACGGCAACGGTTGTGGTGGCGTTTGTCGATTTCCTGGTATCGTTCGTCATCCTCGTCGGCATGATGGCCTGGTACCGGTTTCTGCCGGGCTGGAACATTGTCTTCCTGCCGCTTTTTGTCGTGTTCGCCGCCATCGCCAGCATCGGCCCGGCGCTGTGGGTGACCGCGCTCAATGTCAAATATCGCGATTTTCGCTATGTCGTCCCGTTTATCGTCCAACTCGGACTTTATGTCTCCCCGGTCGGGTTCAGTTCGAATGTGGTGCCCGACCAATGGCGATTGCTCTATTCGCTCAACCCGATGGTCGCGGTGATTGACGGCTTTCGCTGGTGCCTGCTCGGCGGACAGAGCGTGTTGTTTCTTCCCGGGGTCGCAATCGGTGCCGCGATTGCGGCGTTTTTTCTGTGGTTCGGCATCCGCCGCTTCCGCCGGACTGAAGCGAGTTTCGCCGATTTAATCTGACGCGTGTCTTTGACCGACAAACTTGGCCTCGACCCCACAAAGCCATTGAGCGGTAAGTTGTGCCGCAACTCTCGAACTTTGCAGCGGACCGCAGAGGCGGTCTACGAGACGAGCGCGCCGCCTCGGCTCAGCGAGACACAACGATGCAATTCCGAGCGTCGCTGTAAACCGGCGCCTTCGGGGACTTGTTTCTGGTATCCGGGTGGATTTCTGCGGGGTCTCGTACCGCAAGGACAAACCAAAACAAGCTAATGCGCCGCCGTGCAGCTGAAAGCGGTTAATTTTGTTTAGTAAATTGGCAACAGATCTTGGAGTAGAACAACCGGTGTCTCGTCATCCGGATTGCGGATCTTGATAAAGGGGATGATGCGAGCACAATGCCGACACCGGTCATCTCCGTCGAGCACCTGTCGAAGCGCTATCTCGTCGGCCACCGCGCCGAGCGGACCCTTGACGAACAGCACCCGAATTTCCGTGACATGCTGGAGCGCAGCCTGCGCAACTCGCTGCGCAAAGCGGCCGATGTCGTGCGCGGGCGGCAGGTTGTCCAGGGCGATGCGATCGAGGAATTCTGGGCGCTCAAGGATGTCGGCTTCGAAGTCCAGGAGGGCCAGGTTCTCGGCATCATCGGCCGCAACGGGGCGGGTAAATCGACCCTCCTGAAGATCCTGTCGCGCATCACCGAACCGACCGTCGGATGCGTCACGCTGCGCGGCCGAATCGCGAGCCTGCTCGAGGTCGGCACCGGATTTCACCCGGAACTGACCGGCCACGAAAACATTTTTCTGAACGGCGCGATCCTCGGCATGAGCCGCGCCGAGATCCGCAAAAAATTCGACGAAATCGTCGCCTTTGCCGAGGTCGAG